>CAYOGX010000806.1:0-3218 GCA_964403235.1 uncultured Planctomycetales bacterium
AAACGTTCGCACTCAGCGAAAGCATACCTTTCGCCGGCCCCTACACGGTTTTACCTTGGTGGAGCTGCTCGTGGTGATCACGATCATCGGCATCCTCATCGCGCTGCTCTTGCCGGCCGTGCAGAGCGCGCGGGAGGCGGCCCGGTGCTTGCAGTGCAAGAATAACCTCAAGCAACTGGGCCTGGCCTGCCTGAACTACGAGTCGCAGTGGAGTGTCTTCCCGCCCAGCTCCACCTGGGCGCCCGGGGTCGACATCCAGTTGGGCAATAACAGCCGGCTGGGAGCCAACTGGGTAATCCTGGTGCTCCCGCATTTGGAACAGCAGGCCCTCAGCGACGCCTTCGAGCTGGACAATCATTTCGTGCCCCACCCGGTCAACGCGGCCCCGCGGGCAACCCACCTTTCCGTGATGCGCTGCCCGAGCGACGTCAATAACGATACCTTGTACAACGGCTCGTCGGCGGGCATGAACAACCTGGGCGACGGCTGGGCGCGGGGCAACTACGGGGCGAACGCGGCGCTGACGCAGATGGTCGATCGGTTCTGCGCCACCTATCCGGGCGGCGTGAAGACGTGCGGCGCCGGCCCCGACACGCACGGCTGGAAGGACCTGCGGCTGCGGGGGGTGATGGGGGCCAACGTGGCGCAGCGGGCGGCGCGGATCCGTGACGGCATGAGCAACACGATCATGATCGGGGAGATTCGCGCCGGGCTGGTCGACTGCGATCCGCGGGGCGTGTGGGCCATGGCCACGGCGGCCAGCGCGCTGTGGGGCCACGCCAATACGATGGGCGACTGCCCCGGCGGGCCGAACTCCGCCCTGTGGCACTGCGACAACGCCATCGGCGGGCAGATCTTCCGCCAGCGGGTCGACCAAGCCTACCGCCGCGAGGAGCGGATGGACTTCTGGGATTACGTGGCCGACGGGTACGGCGGCATCGCCAGCAACCATAACCAGCAGAAGGCGTGCAGTATGCACCGGGGCGGCGTTCACGTGTGTATGTGTGACGGCAGCGTGCAGTGGATCGGCGACTTCATCGATTCGGACAACAACTACGCGGCCAGCCCCTCGCAGATGAGCGTCTGGGATCGGCTGAATGCCTCGGAAGACAGCCGGCCGGTCGCTGCCGGCGCGTTTTGAGCGAGAGGACCAATGGCGGGCCCGGCGGGAAAGACCCGATCGGATACGCTCGCTGAATCCTAACCCTTTCCCGCGGGGAGAGGGATAAAGCATCCAGCATCCAATCAAATGAACCGACGCCCGGGATCGACCGTTTACTTCTGGCTGTTTGCCCTGCTGCTGGCCGGCTGCGGTGGCGGCGACCCGTTCACCTATGCGAAGGTTTCCGGCAAGGTCACGTACGAGGACGGCTCGGTGATCCCCTATGGGGTCATGCTCCAGTTCCATCCGCAGCGCGAACCGCTCGATGAGAAGACCCACCCGCGGGTGGGCACAGCGGAGGTGGACCCGAAGACGGGTGAGTTCAGCAGCGTGACCAGTTACCAACCGAACGACGGCCTGGTGCGCGGCCGGCACAAGGTAACCATTATCTCGCTGGGCGGGATGATCCCACCGGACATCGTCCCGGAAGAGTACACCGACGTTACCCGCACACCGCTCGAAGTCGACACGGCCGAGCAGCCGTTCCACTTGAAGGTACGCAAGCCATAGGCGAAGGCAGCTACGAATCGCAAGCGCGTCCATCCAAGCACGAATCGTGAGCGAGTGAGTCAATCCGACCAAGACACCCCGGCCCGCCCCACCTGACCGCGACCGCGTCCGACCTCCCCGGCGGGGAGGTGAGTTCGAGAGCCACCTACGCCCCCCCCCGAACCATCCTGCGAACGATGCCTACCGCCGCGGCGACGCCGAAACTCTTGGCGAGTTTCGCTACCTCGACCCCTTGGAAATCACGCCCCCACACCTGGAGACAGCTATGCTGAAGGGCCTGGTTTGGGACAGCCCGCCACCGTCCGACTGCCCCTTCCCCGCGTCGAAGGAGCTGACCGGCGTGAGCTTCACGCCGCGCCACGCCGAATATACGCAGGCCGATACGTGGTATCCCTCGTGGGCCTCGGACGGCCACATGTACGCGCCCTACACGGACGGGGTGGTGAACGGGCTGCGGTCCGATTCGGCCGACAACGGGACCTACCAGGAGGCCACGACCGGCCAGGCGAAGGCCATTGGCGATGATCCGCTGAAACTGGAGATTGTCGACCAGGCGATCCACACGTCCGGCGCAGCGCCCTACCAGAGCCGTTACCCGTGCGGCTCGCTGGTCCATGACGGCGTTTGGTACTATGGCACCTACTGCCTGCACGGCGGGCAGGTGCGCGAGCACGAGGGCACGACCTACAACTGGCCGTGGCTGGGCCCGTTCGTCGGCTTCCGCTATTCGACCGACGTGGGCAAGACATGGACCGAGACCCCCTGCACGCCGGAGAAACCGCTGTTCGACGAGCACTCGCCCAACGGGGAGCCGATCAAGATCGGCGCTCCGCACTTCGTGGACTTCGGCAAGAACATGGAGCACTCGCCCGACGGCAAGGCGTACCTCGTGGCCCACGGGGCCAGCGACGGCCGGGACCGGCGGTTTGGCTACAACAGTTGGATCACCGGCGACGAGATCTACCTGATTCGCGTCACCCCGACGATCGAGAACATCAACGACGCCTCGAAGTACGAGTTCTTCGACGGCAAGGGCTGGACCAGCGATTTCGAGAAGATCGAGCCGATTGCCCAGTGGCGCGACACGATGGGCTGCGTGACGATGACCTACAACGCGCCGCTGAAAAAATACCTGATGTGCGTGACCGACGGGATGACCACCGGCTGCCGGTTCAATACGTACATCCTGGAGTCGGACAAGATCACCGGGCCGTTCAAGATGGTGCAGTACCTGAAGCACTTCGGCGAGCAGGGCTACTTCGTCAATTTCCCGTCGAAGTTTATCAGCGAGGACGGGCTGACGCTGTGGCTTTCGTACTCGGGCAACTTCGCCACGAGTTGGGACGGTGAGCAGATCAAAAGGAACCCACCCAGCAGCCGCTACGCGTGGTGCCTCCATGAGGTGAAGCTGCACACCCCGGACAACCCGTTGCCGTGAACGGCGCCGCGCGCGACCGCGGGCAACGAGCACAACAACCCCGAACCATCCTGCGACCGATTCCTTCCGCCGCGGCGATGCCGAAACGCTTGGCGCGTTTCGCTGCCT
>CAYOGX010000807.1:0-3217 GCA_964403235.1 uncultured Planctomycetales bacterium
CCGCAAGCGAGCCGGTTTCGAAGTGCGCGACGTGCACATCAGCCACTACGGGCGGATCTGCCCGATCGAAACGCCGGAAGGGCAGAACATCGGCCTGATTACCTCCCTGGGCATCTACGCCGGGGTGGACGAGTACGGTTTCGTGACGACGCCGTACCGCAAGGTCTCCGCCGGCGCCGTGCGGGGCGAGATCGAGTTCCTCCGCGCCGACCAGGAGCTGGAGTGCGTCCTTGCCCCGCCCGATTCGCTCGAGCGCGTGCGCGGAGGCGGGTACAGGCTGGCGTCCGAACACGTGCTGGCGCGCGTCAAGGGCGACCTGAAGCTGGTCGACGGCAAGGAGGTGAACTACGTCGACGTCTCGCCCAAGCAGACGGTGGGCGTTTCGGCCGCCCTGGTCCCGTTCCTGGAGCACGACGACGCGAACCGGGCGCTGATGGGCTCGAACATGCAGCGCCAGGCGGTTCCGCTGCTGCGTTGCGAACCGCCCGTGGTGGCCACCGGTATGGAGCGTCCGGTGGCCGAGAACTCCGGCATGGTGGTCCGCGCCCGCAAGGGCGGGACGGTTACCTACGTCGACTGCCGCCTGATAGTGCTGGACAACAGCGACGAGTACGAGCTGCGCAAGTTCGCCAAGCTCAACGAGCGGGCCTGCCTGAACCAGAAGCCCGTCGTCGACGAGGGGCAGCGCGTCAAGAAGGGGCAGATCGTCGCCGACGGCTCGGCCAGCGACCGCGGGCAACTGGCGCTGGGGCAGAACTGCCTGGTGGCGTTCATGACCTTCGACGGGTACAACTTCGAGGACGCGATCCTGATCTCCGAGCGCATGTTGAAGACCGACGCCTTCACCTCGATCCACCTCGAGGAGTACAGCGTCGAGATCCGCGAGACCAAGCTCGGGCGGGAGGAGTTCACCCGCGACATTCCCAACGTCTCGGAACGCGCGCTGAAGGACCTGGACGAGAACGGGATCGTGCGGATCGGCACGCGCGTCGGGCCCGGAAGCATCCTCGTCGGGAAGGTCGCCCCCAAGTCCAAGAGCGAGTTGTCGCCGGAAGAGAAGCTGCTTCACGCGATCTTCGGCCGCGCCGGAGAGGACGTCAAGAACGACAGCCTCGAACTGCCCGCCGGCGAAGAGGGCATCGTCGTGGACACCCGCCGGTTCTCCAGGCGGATGCACATGACCGACGAGCAGAAAAAGCAGGTTCGCGCCGAGATCAAGGCCTACGAGAAGCGGATGCGCTTGAAGATGATCAAGGTCTTCCGCACGATGGCCACCGACATCAACGAGGTGCTCGGCAAGCCGATGGTCGACCCGTCGACCCGGCAGAAGGTCGGGCAGAGCGACAACGACGCGGTGATCTGGGAGCAGGTGGAGTCCTTCACGCCGAAGTGGATCAAGGGCGGCCCGGCGGCGGCCCGGCAGCAGGCGGAGGACATCTACAAGCGTTACTGGCCGCGCCTCAAGGAGTTCGAGGAGGAGATGGAGCGCAAGCTCGGGCACATGAAGCGTGGGGACGAGCTGCCGTCCGGCGTGCTGGAAATGGTCAAGGTCCGCGTGGCGACCAAGCGGACGCTGGGCGTGGGCGACAAGATGGCCGGTCGGCACGGGAACAAGGGCGTCATCGCCCGGATCCTGCCCGAAGAGGATATGCCCTTCCTGCCCGACGGCACGCCGGTGGACATCTGCCTGAACCCGCTCGGCGTGCCGGGGCGCATGAACCTCGGGCAGATCCTCGAGACCCACCTCGGGTGGGCCGCCTCCGTGCTGGGCTTCCAGGCCGTCACCCCCGTGTTCAACGGCGCCTCCGAGAAGGAGATCTTCGACTGTGTCGCCGAGGCCAACGAGCACATTCACCAGCGGCGCGAGGACATCGAGGTCGTTCGGAACGCCGGAACCACCAGGGAATTGCTCGACGAGATGCCGCTCGACGGGAAGATCACCCTCTACGACGGGCGCACCGGCGAGCCGTTCGAGCAGAAGGTCACCGTCGGGTACATCTACATGCTCAAACTCCACCACCTGGTGGATGAGAAGATACACGCCCGGGCCACCGGGCCGTATTCGCTGATCACCCAGCAGCCCCTGGGCGGCAAGGCGCGCACCGGCGGGCAGCGGTTCGGGGAGATGGAAGTCTGGGGCCTGGAGGCCTACGGCGCCAGCTTCACCCTCCAGGAACTGCTGACCGTCAAGAGCGACGACGTGGAAGGGCGCACCAAGATCTACGAGTCCATGGTCAAGGGCACCAACACCCTCGAGGCCGGCACGCCCGTCAGCTTCGACGTGCTGTGCAACGAACTGCGGGGGCTGGGCCTGAATATCCAGTTGGAAAAGAAGCGACTGATATAGCGGTGATCGGCAGCCCGTACCCGGTGCCCGGTTACCGGCTACTGACCACTGGCTACTGCGACCGGCAGGAGCGATAGAGCATGGCTGAGAGCGTATACGACCGGATCAACGACTACGGCTCGGTGAAGGTTCACCTGGCCTCGCCGAATGACATCCGCAGTTGGTCGTTCGGGGAGGTCAAGAAGCCCGAGACGATCAACTACCGCACGTACCGCCCGGAGAAGGAGGGGCTGTTCTGCGAGCGGATTTTCGGTCCGGAGCGCGACTGGGAATGCGCGTGCGGCAAGTACAAGGGCACCAAGCACAAGGGCATCATCTGCGACCGCTGCCAGGTCAAGGTCACCCACTCGCGCGTCCGGCGCAAGCGAATGGGGCACATCAACCTGGCCGCGCCCATCGTCCACATCTGGTACTTCAAGGCCCTGCCGAGCCGGCTCGGCACGCTGCTGGGCATGAAGACCGCCGACCTGGAAAAGATCATCCTCTTCCAGGAATACGTCGTGACCGACCCCGGGCAGACCCCGCTGAAATTCCAGCAGGTCCTCAGCGAAGAGGACTACCGAGACTGCCGGGACAAGTACGGGCTGGACTTCCAGGCCCAGATGGGCGCCGAGGCCATCGCCACGCTCCTGGGCAAGCTGGACCTGGTGATCACGGCCGAGACGATCCGCGAGGCGATCAAGAAGACCAACTCGAAGCAGAAGCGCAAGGATCTGGGCAAGCGGCTCAAGCTCGTGGAGGCCCTTCGCGCCTCGGGCAACCATCCGGAATGGATGGTGATGGACGTGATTCCGGTGATTCCGCCGGACCTGCGCCCGCTGGTGCTGCTGGAGAGCGGCAACTTCGCCACCAGCGACCTGAACGACCTGT
>CAYOGX010000808.1:0-3216 GCA_964403235.1 uncultured Planctomycetales bacterium
AGCCCTCCGTCACGGCGTCAATCTGGTACACCACGTCCCCGTCACGGATCCGCATCTTCGAGGTCACCCCGGCCCGGTACCGCATCCGTATACGGTGCGTCCGCGTACCCCGCCGCTGCTCCGCCTCGACGCGCTCCTCCGCCTTGAGGTTTTCGATGCTCACCCACACGCGCGCGACGGTCCGCCAGGACTCCGACTCATACCCGTCGTTGTCCTTCGTCTCGACGCGCTCTTGCAACTCAACGCGCTCGTCAAGCGTCCCGGCGCGCATGGGCTACGCGGTCTGGTACGTCGTGGGGAAGATGCAGAGGTCGATGCCGCTGTCGTCGTTGCCGACACCGATGACCGCCGTGTATTCCGTGCTCGCGGGGTCGTCCGCGTCCGTGTGCGACGCGAACCCGCCCGGCGTGTCGCTGAGGACGTACACCGCGCCCTCCGTGCCCGCGCCAAGGTAGATCGTGCCGTCCACCTGGATCTCAAGCGGCTGGTCCGCGCTCGCGCCGTGCAGCGCGATGCCCTTGACGTTGGCGGCTTCCGCCGTCAGGTCGCACGCGGCAAGCGCCGCCTTGCCCGTGGCGGAGTCGATGTAGACCGCCTGGCCCGCCGTGACGGTCGCGCCAGCGATGTAGGACTCCGTAACCGCGCCCGCTGCCTTCTCGACGTTCGCAGCGGTGATGGAAAGGTCTGCCATGTCTGTTCTCCCGTCCTAGGACAATTGGCCTCCTAGGCCGAAATCTGATGCACGCTCGGCTTGATGCACAGCTCCAAGCCGTTGTCGTCGTTGCCGATGCCAATGAGCGTCGTGTATTGCGTCGCGGCCGGAACCTTGGTCCCGTCCGGGTCGTGGTCCGTGTGCGGCTGCATCGCGCCCGCGGTCGTGCCGAGGATGTAGACCGCCGCCTCCGCAATCGAAGCCGAGGAGCCGATCTCGATGGTGCCGCCGGTCTGGTACTCGATCTTCTGGCCGTCGCCGCCGCCACCGAGGGCGATGCCGACCACCTGGGCCTCCGTCGCCGTGGCGTCCCGCTGCGCGAGCAGCAGCTTCCCTGTCACCGGGTCTTCGTAGAGCACATCGCCCGCGGTGATGGTCGCGCCGGCGGTGCCCGTCTTGACGACGGCGCCCGCGCCAACCAGCACCTCGGCGGCCGTGACTGATACCTCTGCCATGTCTAGTCCTCCCGCAAGTAGTCCAGCACCGGGACCTGGAGGCCCCACAGCAGCGCCCGGACGCCCTGCGGTATCTGTGTGATGATCGTGCCCGTGACGGTGGCCTCGCGGTTCTCGTACCAGTGGCCCAAGAGCAGCAACACCGCCGCCTTCGCGCGGTCCGGCACCGCCGCCCGCTGCGTGGCAAGCGTGGCGCTGGACGAGTAGCCCGCGACGAAGGTGACCGTCACGACCTGCTCATGCGAGTAGAGCGACGGGAACGAGTCCCCGTACCCCAGCGCCACGCCGCCGAACGGCGACCCACTGGCCGTCGTATACACGTCGTAGTTCGTTGCCGCCCACGTCTGCTCCACGCCGTCGCCGTCGTCGTACTTGATGCTCGACACGGACAGGAGCGGGGGCCGCGGCAACTCCAGAACGTCATCGTCGCGGTCCCACCAATCGTCGAGTTTCAGCGTCCACGTCGCCTTCATGTATTGGCGCCGGGTGAACATCTCGACCTGCTCGGTGGCCGCGCCGATGAGCGTGGTGATTAGCGCGTCTTCCTCCGCGTAGTCCACGCGGAGATGCCGCTTGGCCTCCTCGAGCGTGACCGGGTACCCGGTCGCGGCGGTGTCAACGGCAAGCGCCATCGGTCACCGCCTACGGGCTCTGCGCCATCTGGCCGTCGAAGTAGAGGATTACCTGCCCCTCCTTCGTGTCGCCCGCGTTGCTCACCGTGATGGTGATGGCGCTGGAGACGCACGGCCGCTCGGCCATGCCGCCCTGCCCGTCGCCCAGGGTGAAGTCCACGTTCTCCGTGTTGGCCGTGTCGCGGTCCACGAGGTCGTCGGTGCAATTCCCCAGGATGTTCGCGCCCTCGTCGTCCGTGAGCACGATGTCGTAGTCGTCGGTGGGGGCCGTTGTGCCCGGGTCTGTCACGCCGCGCAGCAGATAGCCGCTGATGACCTTCGTCGTCCCGCTCGCATCGCCGTCCCCGTCCGAGACCCACGACGCGAGGATGCGTTTCACCGGGCGCCACGCCTCCACGTTGTAGGTGATCGTCATCGACACGACGCACCTACTTCAACTGGACGACGCGGAAGCCCTGGATGTGCATGATCGGGTCGTTCGTACCGCCCGACTGGCAGACGAACGACGGGAAGATTGCCACCTTCGGGATGTAGGTTGTCGCGTGCGCCGTGCCAGTGGCAACGCCGTTGATGTATTGCTGTACCGTGTCCGCCGTGCCGTCGTAGTGGAAGCCGAGGTCAACGAAGGTGTCCTCGACGAGCGTGGTGGCGGACTTCGGCGTCGCCTCGGTGGTGGCCTTTCCGCACCGAACAGGAGCACGCCGTCGTCTGTGTTGCACTCCCAGCCGATGTGATTGGCGGCGGTCATGTCGCTGCCCGCGATGATGGAGGTGTCTTCCGCCGCGAGGCCCACGAAGACCTCCGCCTTGTCGTAGGTGTCCACGATCTTGATGCGGGCCTCGAACCAGATGTCCTTGCCGGACGCCGGGACGAAGGCCGCATTCGTGTTCTGGAGGTTCGCGCCCTGGGTCGCCGTGGTCGAGTTGGAGTCGAGTTCGAGCACGCCGGGGGCCGCGGTGGAGATGGCCGCCGCGCCGGTCGTGGCCTGCGTCAGCGTCCAATCGTCCGTCGCGTTGTAGGCGTGGAAGTCCTCGAAGTAGCAGACGGCGATTGTGGGGTTGCACATGATCGCCATCATGGGGCACTTGCGCCAGAGGTCGGTCTGGTGCTCGGTGTTCAGCGTGTCGTCGTAGTAGGTGACAACGCCGCCCTGGTTGAATCCCCGGGTGTTGCCGGTGGAAGCCATGTCTGTCCTTTCTTGACCGCCCAGCACCTACCGGGCATGTCGGGTTGATGGCTCGTTGTGGAGGGGAGCCCGCCGTGAGACGGGCTCCCCGCTGTTGACTAGGCGATGGCCGTCAGCGGCACCGCACCGGGATAGCGCGGGTCGCTCAGGATGATGATGGCGCCCGCGGTGATGGTCTTGTCCGTCGTCTCCGCGATGTCGAAGCGCACGAAGTCCGCGTTCGCCAGGGCG
>CAYOGX010000809.1:0-3197 GCA_964403235.1 uncultured Planctomycetales bacterium
CGCTGCTGTACCAGCAGTCGCACTGCTGCATCTTCAAGAGCGTGCTGGAGACGAAGTGGCGGGGGTATGGGCTGCAGCAGAGCAGCGGCGCCCTGCCGACCGGGCCGCTGGTGGTGATGGTCCACATGGCCAGCGTCTGGGTACCGTTCACCAGCGAGAGCAAGGAGGCGATCGCCGACTACGACGAGATCCGCAAGGAGATCAAGCTCGCCTTACAGGAATGCGGCCGGAAGCTGAACACCTACGTCCGGCGACGGGCCCGGCAGAAGCGCGAGGGCGAGCGGCGGAGCGTCTTCGAGCGGTACATCCCCGAGGTGGTCGCCGCCGTCCGGAGCATGACGCGGGTCAACACCGATCAGCTGCGTCGCGACCTGCTGGCAACGGCGCGTCGGATCACCGAAGAGGCCGACATCGAGCTCGACGAGCACGGCAAGCCGATCAAGCGCCCACCCGAACTGGACGTCCAGGCCGAGAACACGATCGTGATCGACCGAGAGAACGACGGCCCCGCCGGGCAGCGGATGCTGATCGACCCCGACGACGCCCAAGCGTCCAACGCTGCCAGGCCACACCGCGGAAGACCCGCCAAACCGAGGAGACGCGCCCGCCGAAGGGCGTGATCCCAAGACCAATCCCCAAGCAGGTGAAGTGCCTCCCGCCGAGCCGGACTGTCCTCAGTCCGGTCAACCGGGGCGGAAACGCCCCGGTCTGGGCGGTGGACTGCGCAAAGGACCGCCCGTCCCGGGCGGTCGACCGGACCGGGGACGGTCCGGCTCGGGCGAGTCCGTCGACCGTTGACGGGCGATGTAGTCGAGCACGCGGTTGAAATAGTCCCGCGTCACGACCGGCTTGACGCTGCCACCTTCGGCCCACCAAGACTGCCCCGGCGCCAGCGGCCAGCGAGCCGTCAGCGCCTCGCCGAGCCAGCGCTTGAGCAATCGCCGGACGACCGCACCATCGGCGTCGGCGGACACGAGGACGTGGACGTGGTCTGGGCCCGCGCCGGCCACGTGATATCCCCACGCGGCCCGTTCACAGACGTGGGGAGCCTCGACCTCGATGAAGACCTGTTGCTCGCGAGTCAGCATCACGGGCTCGAACCGCAGGATCCCGCGTTCCCAGCGGGCACGGCGCTGGTTCTTCCTGACATAGGGCGTGCCGGGAACGTTGTGCTGCCGGTCCACCGTCAGGCGGTCGCCCCCGTGCAGTCGCGTCCCGTACGTCCCGAACGTCAGGAAGTACGCCAGCGGAGATCGGGACATGGTCACTGACCTCCACCCCCCGAGCCCCAAACCGAAGCGTCATCCCCGAGCCGCTGCGTTGTCCCCGAGCCGGGGCGTCTCGCCCCGGTCAGACCGGACCGGGACGGTCCGGCTCGGGTTGCGCGTCTCGCCCCAGTCAGACCGGACCGAGGACGGACCGGATCGGGTTCGTACCCGACGAGATCGCCCGAATCACTGCGGCAGGCCAACGCCATAGTCCGCAGGGAGCGATTTGACGATCCGGACCGTCTCGACGCTCACGCGGACCACCTGTTGGACGAGTCGGACGATGTACTCCGGGTCGTCGGGACGGTTGGGGTCGCTCGTGATGCCGCTGCGTTTGTGCGTGCTGACCTTGTACTGATCGATCACCCAATCCAGCGCGCTGCGGTTGCCCAGGCGATACTCGAACGCCTCGGGCGGCACGCCCCGCAGCGTCAGCGAGTCGTTGACGACGACGGCCGTCTTGTCCTTGCTGAGCTTCATCTTCTCGACCCGATACGACAGCGGCACGCCCGGCGTCTCGACCCACTCCAGCGGGTACAGGTCCCCGGGTCGGGCGGCCTCCTCCCCCGAGTCGGACGGTCCCGCTCCCGAACCGGACCGTCCGCCCCCGAGCCGGACCGTCCCGGTCCGGTCTGACCGGGGCGAGACGCCCCGGCTCGGGTTGCCCCCGTTCGCCGTCTCTTGCCCGGACCCCGGACCCCGGTCGTAGTTCAGATGCCAGTCCGCCAGTTCGCGTCCGGCGTTGGCGAACGCCCAGAAGTCAACCGCCAGCGGGATCCGCGGCAGCTCGCGCTTCAGACAGTCGGCGAACTTGGCCCGATACCCCGGATGGTGCAGCATCCCGTAGACGTAGTAGAAGACGTCCCACTTGTCGATCTTGCGGGACGTGTAGTGCTTGCGAAACAGCTTGAGCGCCCAGTCCGTCACGTTCTCCCGACGGTTCGACCCGTCCTCGTCGTACACGTAGAACGGATACCATTGCGGGACCGTACCCGGACCAAAGAAGTTCAGGTCGGGAATCCGTCTTGTGGGGAACACAGCAAAGGGCCGCTCGGCGCCGACGCCTGACGCGCAGACGGCAAGGTTCTCAGATTCCGCATGCGCCCTGGGGAATAGGTGGCGCTGCAAGTAAACACTGTTGATAACGGAGCGGTCAAAGTACAGGTATCGCGTGCTGAACGGACGATACAATGCGGACCGTTGATAGTCCTCTCGGAACTCCAGGTACCTACCGTGCTCAAGATGTGCCTTCAGCGTTCCGTCCCACTTGATGCAAGAGTAGTCAACGAAACTATCGGTATCGACGGGCTTCTTGGCTCGTTTGAAGCGGTCGACCTCAGCATTGTAATGGTCGACGAACTTGCGAATGCGATCGAGCAAGGCGCAGGAATCGAAATCGTATACTATCCTGTCGCGATTGGTCTTGATCCCGCCCGAGTAGACTTTGAACGCGGTTTCAGCCTGGGATCCTTGCTTCGCCTTTCCCTCCTTGCTCCCAATCGGAAGGAAGGTTGAGAACTCACTTGCATTCGCCGGTTGGAGCCACGTGTGGCGGCTATCGGGTTGTAGCCTTGCCCACTTCACTTCCTCCAACGACCCATTGCCACGGAGCCATTTGAGTTTCTCCTGTCTGGGCAGGTCCACGGGCACCGCATGATAGAAGAGACGCCGACCAGAATGCTCATGAGAGCGAACTGCTATCGAAACGCCTACGCCAACCTGAATACCGAAGACGTTATATGCGGTCCCGCTCAAGGTCGGGTTGTGCCGAACGTTTCCCTGGAGGTCGAGGTGGTAGAACACGGAGAAGTCTCTCGTGAGATGCTTGCGCATCCCGTCAAAGGCCACTTGATCCACGAAGCTGTTGTTCGTAACTAGACCCAGAATAAGCGAGGGCGGTGTGGCTTGGGCAATTGAAAAGGCCTTCAA
>CAYOGX010000810.1:0-3193 GCA_964403235.1 uncultured Planctomycetales bacterium
CCCGGTGCTTCCCCTGGTCGCTGCCGGATCGGTACCTCTCGATCCGCGACAAGGACGGCAACGAGCTGCACCTGTTCGGCTCGATCGACGAGGTTCCCGAGGCCAGCCGGCAGGTCGTGATGGAGGAGCTGGCCGCCCAGGAGTTCGTCCCGAGGATCCTGCGCGTGCACGAGATCGACGACTCGTTCGACATCATCATCTGGAAGGCCGACACTGATTGCGGCCCGGTGGAGTTCCAGGTCAAGCACGACGAGGACATCCGCTTGCTGGGCGACAATTACGTCATCATCAAGGACCACAGCGGCATGCTCTTCGAGGTCCCCGACCTCGATGCCCTCGACGAGAAGAGCCGCGCCCTGATCGAAGACCGACTGAGCTAGCGGCGTCACGCGGCGCGAATTGCAGCGGGGCACGGCGCTTGGTTCACGCCCACGGGGTGCCAATGGGACCATGGGCGCCGACTGACCGTGTCTCGTTTCCAGCGCATTTTCTGGGAAACCCCCTTCCCTGACACTTAGCGGACCCGAAGTATTCCGAGGGGTCGTGGGTCATGTAGCATAACGGTGTGGGATATGGAAGGGGCAGCGCGATGAACGGGCGAGTCCATCTTGTTATGGCCGTTGGTGTTATGGCGCTAGTGTGTTCACAGGTCTTCGCCGGGGCGGCGAGCTTGCAGCCCGTCGGACTGTTGCCCGGGATTCAGGCTACCGAGCCGACCGGCGTCTCGGCCGACGGGTCAGTGGTGGTGGGTTGTTGTGGGCAGTACGGGGTTGACAAAGCCTTCCGGTGGGAGAACGGCGTGATCTCCGATCTCGGGTTTCTGCCCGGGGGGGAGCTGTGGAGCCAAGGGTGGGACGTCTCGGCGAACGGGTCGGTGATCGTGGGGGGCAGCGGTCCTAAGAGTGCCCCTGAGGCCTTTCGCTGGACCGACGGCGTGATGAGCTCTCTGGGCGTCGTCGTGCCCGGGACCACCTACAGCGCTGCCCGCGGTGTCTCGGCGGACGGCGGCGTGGTCGTGGGGTATAGCGGGGATGCGGCGTTCCGCTGGGAGGACGATGTGATGACCGCCCTGGGGGGGGCACTGCCTGGGACGCCTCGGCGGACGGGTCGGTGGTTGTGGGGGAGAGCGGTCAGGCGTTCCGCTGGGAAAACGGCGTGATGAGTTCCCTCGGGGCGCTGCCGAACCGCCCTGGGTACTTCGGCAGCTCTGCTCTTGGCGTCTCGGCGGACGGGTCTGTCGTCGTCGGGTTCAGCTACTCCGACAACTCCATTTTGGGGGAGGCCTTTCGCTGGGAAAACGGCGTGATGACCGAGCTGGGAGACCGTCCCGGGGGGTATTTCTGGAGCGCGGGGTTGGACGTCTCCGCGGACGGCTCGGTGATCGTGGGGTTTAACCAGGCCACCTGGGACGTAGGTGACCGGGCGTTTGTTTGGACCGCCGCGAGCGGGATGTTGTATCTCGACGATGTGGTGGCGGCGCTCGGTGTAGACGTAAGCGAATGGCGGCTCTTCTCCGCAAACGCCATCTCCGACGACGGGATGACGATCGTCGGCAGAGGTACGAGGCCCGCCGGAGGTAGCGAGGGCTGGATCGCCACGCTGCCCGAGGACTGGGTGGACCGGATCTCCTACGAGCTGACCGTCACCATCGCCAAGTCCGACTGGGCCGGGTGGGGTACAGTGACCGTCGAGCCCAACTTGCCGACGTACATACTCGGCAAGTCGGTCACGTTGACGGCCCATCCCAATCCGGGCATCGCGTTCAAGAAGTGGAAGCTGTACGAGCCCAACCACGCCGGTGACGCGAACTACATGACGAGCGACCCCAACAACCCGATCACGATCGTCATGACGGGCCACCGTGAGGTGAAGGCGGTGTTCCGCTGCGCCAATGGTGTCGAACCGGTCCTCGCGATCACGCTCGGCGTCCTCGGCCTCTATGCATTGGCGAGACGCAGGGCATAGCGCTCCATATCGATGTGCGACGCGGATAGCGGTCTGGCGGGGCCACGTGAAGAACGACGAGAACTTCGGTGTGCCGGGTATTGCCTTTTGCCGGGATTTCCATCATTATAGCGCTTTTGCCAGACTCCCGTTGAGGACGTGTGACAGGGGCAAGTGACGATGTATGCGATTATTGAGGACGGCAGCCGGCAGTACCGTGTCGGCGTGGGGGACACCATCGAGGTCGACCGCCGGGACTTGCCGGCGGAGCAGGAGACGATCGAGTTCAACCGGGTTCTGCTGGTGGGCGAGGGTGCGGACGTGAAGGTCGGTCAGCCGTTCGTGGCCGGCGCATCGGTGCAGGCCACGGTGGACGGCGAGATCAAGGCCCCCAAGGTCGACGTGGTCAAGTTCAAGCGTCGCAAGGGCTACAAGGCCATATCCGGGCATCGCCAGCGACACCTCCGCGTAACGGTCACCGAGATCAACTCGGGCTGACACCGTTTTCGGTTGCAGGGCTTCGGGCACGTGCAAACGAGCGCTGCGGGTACGTTCGGACCCGCGACGGTGGGACCTTCTCCGTGCCCACGATGTGTTCGGGCGCGTCGACATCGGCGGGAAGATCGCGGTCGGGGTTGGGGGGCGGCGGCGATCTCCGCGGTCCTGTCGTACGTCATGTCTCCCGTGTCGGCCCGGGTCGGGGCGGCCGATCGGAGGTGGGATTGAGGGGCCGGCAAAGTTTCGGGCGGGCCCCTTGACCGGGTCAAGCAGAGGAACATAATGCATGTTTGCGCGGGAAGAGTGCGCGTGTTGCGAGGTCCCGGTCGGAGCAAGTGAGAAAGGGGTTTGCCATGACAGGGCGAACGTTGACGGTTCTGGCCGCCTGCGGCGTGCTGGCGGCGAGCATCGGGGTCGTCGGGTGCGGCGGGGGCGGGCGGAGCAAAGAGGTCGCCCTTGTGGACGTGGCCTACACTGCCAAACCCACCGAGAGCCTCCCCAGGGGCCTCAAGACGGTGGCCGTCCTTGATGCCGAGACGACGGATGACACCGAGGAGAAGTGGTCCCAGATGGCCGCCAACATGATCTCCGGGCTATTGGGCCAGGCCGCCCGCAAGGGAGGGACCAAACTGACGATCGCGGATCGCCAGAACCTGGCGAAGGTCATGGCCGAGAAGGACATGGCCCTAGCCGGGCTGATCGACGGTACCAAGGCCGCCGCGGCCGGCAAGATCCTCGGCGTCCAGGGGAT
>CAYOGX010000811.1:0-3192 GCA_964403235.1 uncultured Planctomycetales bacterium
TCAAGATCGTGGTCAACAACTGCCGCACGAGCCTGGACGTCGTGACGTTTCGGGGCGTGCCGAAGGAGCGGTTCGTCGAGGCCTACGCGCGGGATTTCGAGATCGTGGCGGGTTCGCTGGCGGATTGGCAGCGCCGGAGCGACGCGGCGTTGCTGGGCGAGACGCTCGCGAATCGGCGGGGGCTCCAGGTCGGCGACCGTTTCGAGGCCGCGGGCATCACCGTTTACGTGGCGGGCATCATCCGGTCGGACGAGCCGCAGCATCAGAACGTCGGCTACACGCACCTGGATTTCCTCCAGTTCGCGTCGGGCAGCCGGTCGGGCGGCATCGTGACGCAGTTCAACGTCCGTGTGGACGACCCCGGCCAGCTCGAGCGGGTGGCGGCCGACATCGACGCGATGTTCGCCGCCGATCAGGAGCCCACCCACACGAGCGCCGAGAAGGCGTTCGTGGCCCGGGCGGCCGCCGACGTGATCGAGATCGTCGGGTTCATGAGGTGGTTGGGTTGGGGGTGTCTGCTGGCGGTGCTGGCGCTGGTGGGCAACGCGATCGTGCTGTCGGTGCAGGATCGGATCCGCGACCACGCCGTGTTGCAGACGTTGGGGTATCGCGGGGGCCTGATCGCCCGGCTCATCGTGAGCGAGGGGTTGGTGCTGAGTCTGGCAGGGGGCGTGGTCGGCTGTGCCCTGTCGGTCGGGGTGCTGATGTGGGGGCAGTTCGCCCTGTCGGTCGACGGGTTGAGCGTTCCGGTCGAAACCGGGCCAGCGGTGTTTGCATGGGGGCTGGCCACAGCGTCCTTGCTGGGGATCTTGGCCGGGCTCTTGCCGGCGTGGCAGGCGTCGCGTCGGGAGATCGTGGTCTGCTTTCGGGCGGTGTAGGAGCTGGGCATGCGTTGGTTGCCGTTTGAATACGCGGTACGGAACCTGGGCCGGTCGCCGTTGCGATCGGCCGCAAGCGTCGCCGGCAGCGGTTTGGTGATCGGCCTGGTGCTTGCGGCCGGCGGGTTCGTCCGCGGCATGGAACGGAGCCTGTCGGTGAGCGGCAGGGCCGACAACGTCATCCTGCTGGGTGCCGGCAGCGAGGAGAGCGTTGAGCGGAGCCAGATCGGCATGAGCACGGCCAGCCTGGTCACGGCGAGCGTGCCGGGCATCCGATCGCGGCTGGGCGTGGCCTATGTCTCGCCGGAGGTTCACATCGCGATGGTCCTCAAGCAGAGGGGCGATTCGCCCGACGAGCTGCCGGCTGTGTTGCGCGGCGTGACATCGACGGCGTTTCTGGTTCACCCGCAGGTCCGCATCGTCGAGGGCCGCGCCCCCCGGCCCGGGCACGACGAGCTGCTGGTCGGCCGGTTGGCCGCAACGAGGCTCGGGGTCGATCCGGAAACCCTGGCGATCGGCAACACCCTGTGGTTCGCCAACCGCGACTGGACGATCAGCGGGCGCTTCGAAGCGCCCAGCACGGTCATGGACGCGGAGATCTGGTGCCCGCTGACCGATCTGCAGATCGCCACGAGACGCGACACGCTCTCGTGCGTTGTGCTGACGCTGGGGCAGGCGGAATTGGGGGACGTCGAGGCGTTCTGCGCGCAGCGTCTGGATCTGGAGCTCGTCGCGGTTCGGGAATCGGACTACTACGCGAACCTGCTCGATTTCTACGGCCCGGTCCGCGCGATGGTTTGGGCGACGGCGGTGCTGATCGCCCTGGGGGGACTGTTCGGCGGGTTGAACACGATGTACGCCGCGTTCGCTGCTCGCGTCCGCGAACTGGGCGCGCTGCAGACGCTCGGGTTCTCGCGATCGTCGATCGTGGTCAGCTTCCTGGAGGAGTCCTTTCTGGCGACGGCCTGCGGCGGGCTGCTAGCCGCGGGGGTCGCGTTGTCGTTCCTGGACGGGATCGCGGTGCGGGTGTCCATGGGGGCGTTCGCGCTGACGTTGGATGCGCCCGTGTTGGCCGGCGGATTGGCCGCGGGTGCGTGTCTGGCTGTTGTGGGCGTCTTGCCGCCGCTGTGGCGGTGTCTTCGCCTGCCCATCGTAGAGGCCCTGCGTACTGCATGAACACAAGGAGTGCAAACCTATGAGAACGACCCATCTACTCGTCCCGGTCGTGTCGGCGTGCTTGACGATCGCTGTTGGCGTCATCGGTTGCGATCGCGGATTCACCGGCGCCGGCAGCGCGTCGGCGGCGGGAACCACGCCCTCGTCGGATCAACTGCCGGCCGGTCTGTTCCTGGCGGAAGCGCCGTCCGGCGCAAAGGACATCGGGGCCGTCAAGCGTGCCCCGGATGCGGCCAGCGAGGTCGTCGTTCGCGGCCGCATCGGTGGCCGCGTAGACCCCTTCGTCAAGGGCCGCGCCATGTTCATGCTCGCTGATCGGAGCGTGCCGACCTGCGCGGAGAAGCACGGCCACGGCTGCCCCACGCCGTGGGACTACTGCTGCGAGCCGAAGGAGCGGGTGCTGGCCAACACCGCGACGATTCAGGTCGTGGGCTCGGACGGCCGGCCGCTGAAGGCTGACCTCCGTGGCCGGAACGGGCTCGAGCCAACGGCCCACGTCGTCGTTGCCGGGCGAGTGTCCAAGCGCGACGACGGCGTCCTGGTCGTCGACGCCGGCGGCATCTACGTGAAGAAGAACTGAGCCGACGGATCGCGGACACGTCTACCACGGGGATCGGAATGGGTGGCCCGCCGCTTCAGCGGTGGGGCACACGAATGCTGTCCCGATTCGCATCCCCATCCCCACGGCATGGGGCTCTGTCGGCTAAGGTCATGGGGCACCCACCCTGATCCCGCTTCGGGCCGTTGTCTGTACGCCTACGACCAGGGCGTGCTATCATCTCCATCCCACGGTGCGGCGCGCTCGTGCATGGGGTCCCGCAACAGGATCGCGATCGCAACCGCAACCGTGGATCAGGAGGTCGGCAGAACGATGACGGATCAGTTGGCCCTTAGCGGTGGTACGCCGGTGTTGCAGCCCGGCGAGGTCAAGCCCTGGCCGCACGTGACGGACGAGGATAAACAGGCCGTCATGGCCGTGCTCGATCACGGCAACATGGCCGAACAGCGAACGCTACAGGCCGAAAAGCTCAACGCCGAATGGGCCGAATACCTCGGCGTCGAACATGCCATCTCGGTCAGTAGCGGCACCAGCGCGTTGCACCTGTGCGTGGCGGGATTGGGCCTGGAGCCCGGGGAC
>CAYOGX010000812.1:0-3192 GCA_964403235.1 uncultured Planctomycetales bacterium
GGAAATCCTGGGAAAGGTGAGGGCACTCGACAAGTGGGGGTTCGAAGGCGGCCCGGCCGGTGCCACGACCGACGCGGAGACGGAGCTTGGTCTTATCGCCGTCGAAGAAGGGCGGTTGGACCAAGCTTGCGAGCACCTGCTGGCCTCGGTGGATGTTCAGAAATGCTGTCAGAACATCACGTTCGGATTCCCCCTGACACTGGCCAGGAAGCTTCTCGAGAAAGGGAAGCATCGAGCGGTGGCCGAATACTGCCGCCTCGTATTAACCAAGTTCAGGCCAGGCCAGAAGGAAACCGAGGCACTGATGAGACGAGCGGACGAACGCGGAAGACCCACCACCAACGCCAGCCCCGCGAAGCATTAGCAACGGTTCCATTTGGGCAAGAACTGGCGGGCGCGTCGACGTGCTGGTAATGTGCGCCTCGACAGTCGGACCGGATTAGCCCGGACAGGAGACGCGCGCCATGAAGATCGACCGGCTGGAGATCCACCACGTACGGCTGCCCCTCATCAAGCCGTGGCGGACGGCCTACGGCGAGGACGCCGACATCGAGTCGGTGCTCATCAAGGCCCATAGCGGCGACGTGTCGGCGTGGGTCGAGACGACGCCGCTGGCCGAGCCGACCTACTGCAACGAATGGGCGGGCGGCGTGGCCTACACGATCGAGCACGTGCTGGGCCCGCGCGTGGTCGGGCGCGACTGGGAGACGCCCGAGCAGCTCAACGGGATGTTGGGCATGTTCCGTGGCAACAGTTTCGCCAAGGCCGGTTGCGATATGTGTTAGTGGGCATTGCAGGCCAAGCTCGAGCGCGTTCCGTTGCGGAAACTCCTCGGCGGGCAGCGCGACGAGATCCAGTGTGGGCACGACTTCGGCGTCGAGGACACCATCGACATCCTACTGGCCGAGATCGACCAGGCGGTCCGCGACGGCTACGCGCGGATCAAGCTGAAGATCCGGCCCGGGTGGGACCTGGAGGTCATGCAAACGGTTCGCAGCCACTGGCCCGACCACACGTTCCACGTGGACTGCAACAGCGGGTACACGCTGGCGGACCTGAACCTGTTCAAGCAGCTCGACAAGCTCGGTCTGGCGATGTTCGAGCAGCCGCTCGGCCACGAGGACCTGGCCGATCACGCCGAGCTGCAACGCCAGGTCGGCACGCCGGTGTGCCTGGATGAGAGCGTGCGGAACCTGTGGTCGGCCCGTCAGGCGGTCAAGCTCGCCAGCTGCCGGATCATCAACATCAAGCCCGGTCGGGTCGGCGGGCTCACGACGGCCAAGGCCATCCACGACCTGGCCGCCGCGAATGGCATCACCTGCTGGGTGGGCGGCATGCTCGAGTCGGCCGTCGGCGTGGGCATGCTGGTCGAGCTGGCCACGCTGAGCAACTTCACGTATCCCAACGACGTCATCCCGTCAGCCCGGCTCTACAAGCAGGACGTCACCGATCCGGAGGTGACCGAGTCGCGCGTCGGGTTCATCCCCGCGTCGACCGGGCCGTGTACCGATTACGTCCCCAACGAGGAGCGGATCGCCCGCCAGACGATCCGCAAGGCGGTGCTCGAGGGATAACACGCACCCGAGAAGGAGCACAGCAAGGATGGTCGGCCACGTTTGTCCGTGGTGGACGGCGTACACGTTCGACAATGTGTTTCGCCGACTGCTGTACAAGCCCGAGAAGCTGTTCGCACCGCACGTCGACCGGGGCATGACGGCCATGGACGTCGGCTGCGGCATGGGGTTCAACGCCATCGGCCTGGCGCGAATCGTCGGCGACGAGGGCCGTGTCATCGCGGTCGATCTCCAACGGAAGATACTGGACGTGCTGACAAAGCGCGCCCGACGGACCGGTGTCGACCACCGGATTCAGACGCACCTGTGCACGGCGGACTCCATCGGTATCGATGAGACCGTCGACTTCGTCGTTGCGTTCTGGATGGTCCATGAAGTCCCCGACGCCAGCCACCTCCTACGTGAATTGCACGCGTGCCTCCGCGCGGGCGGCAAGCTGTTCGTCGCCGAACCGAAATTCCACGTGTCCAATGAGGATCTCGATGCGACGCTGCACACCGCCGAGACCATCGGCCTGAAGGTGTGCGACCGGCCCCGTGTGCGTTGGAGCAGGTCGGCCGTTCTGGTCAGGCAGTGACGGCTGGGTGGAACGGTCCGCAGGGCGGACCCTACTGCCGGCCCTGCCACATCTGGTAGCCTGGATGCGTCTGCGGAATGACCTGGAGTGCCCGCTGGACGATGGCGGCGGCGCGCTGCGGCTGGTTGTTGACCCTGTAGACGACATAGGCCACCTCCAGCACGGTTGGGTCATTCGGTACGGCCGCCAGCGCCTGCTCGACGTACCCGAGCGCGCGGGCCGGGTCCCGGGGCGGATCCGTCAGGACCAACGCGTACGCCAGGTTGGCCGCACACAACGGGTGTGCCGGTTGGATCTCGAGTGCCGTCTCAAGCCATTCGATGGCCTGAGCATATCGCTTCGTCCGCACGTAGAACTGGCCCAACAGGAACGCCGGATCGAATCGGTAATGACCCGTGCTCATGTCGTACGCCCGACGCAGGCACTCGATGCCGCGGTCGATTTGGCCGTCGAGGGCGTACTCCTGACCGATCAGCATGTGGTCGTACCAGGCGGTGTCGTCGATGTCCAAGGCCGCGCGTAGGTACTTGATCGCTGTCTTGTGGTCGCCCTGCCCGATGTAGCGACGGGCTGCGAACGATTGACACCGCGCGCTGCCCGGATTGACGCGCACGCCGTCGGCGTAGAGCGCCTCGTTGTCGCAGAAGACACGGGCGTTGCGGACGACCGTCTCGGCGGCGTAGGCGCTCACTCCCACCACGGCAGTGGCCACGGCGATGATCCCGAGGACACGCCCCCCCGTCCCGATCGACGCGCAACGGTCGACCAGCGCCGTCAACGCCAGCCCAACACACCAGCACCATGCCACCGACGGCAGGTAGATGACACGCTCTGCAAACAACGTGCCAATCAGCACCAGGCTGTTGGAGACAATCAGATACGTGATCGCGAAGAACCCCAGGCACCACAGCATGCGGCGCTCACGCCGCCAACTAACGACCGCCAAGATCACGAACACTGCCGCCCAGGCCAGCCCGATCAAGACGCGGTGATCCGCCAGCCCGGTCGAGGTGCGCGGGTCGACCAGACGGTCGCGGCATT
>CAYOGX010000813.1:0-3186 GCA_964403235.1 uncultured Planctomycetales bacterium
ACGACGGAAGCGGATGCTTGCCGTGGAGGCGTGGGTGTTTGTGGGCGCCTCGTACGCACTCATCGCCTTTGCGTATCTCTGGCCGCCCGACTTCCGCAATGAGTCGCCCAGCTATGTCGGGGTCGCGTGGACTGCGTTCTTGGTACGTACGTTCATATTCCACTTCGGGCTGGTCCTGGTGCTTATCGCCGCCGTGGCTGCCTGCGTTCGCTATTGGCGCCTGCTTGGCGCGGCGATGCCTTTGGTCTTGGTCACTATTGGACCGACGTGCTGGCAGTTCCGTCCGAGATCGAGGCCAGCCGTCGTGGACGAGACGGTGACGGTGATGAGCGTGAATCTGCTCATGATCAACGAATACACCGAGCCCATCATCGACGAGATCCGGGGCGTCAATCCCGATGTTCTCTTGCTTCAGGAATACGCCAATCATTGGCACGACGCATTGCAGGCCTCGATCGGGCAGGACTACCCGCACATCGCTCACGAGCGCCGCGAGGACTCGTTCGGCACGGCCATCTACTCTCGCAGGCCGTTCACCGAACGGGTGAATCTCGGTGTCCCTCTCGGCGAGGCCACCGAGCCGCAGATGCGCGCGGTCGTCCGGATTTCCGGGCGCGACGTTGCTTTCTACAACATCCATCTGCTTCCGCCTTGGGGATTGGAGTACACGATCGAGAACCGATCCCAGTTTGCCGACCTGCTCGATGTGCTGTCGGCCGAGAAGCTACCGTTCGTCCTGGCCGGCGACTTCAACTTCACGGAGAGGAGCCCGAACGCCTCCGCTCTCAGGCGTCTCGGTCTTCTCGACACCCACCGGTTGGCCGGATGGGGTAGGGGCACGACCTGGCCGGTCAGTTCGTTCTTCCGGTGGATACCCAGCATCCGGCTGGACCATATCTACCTGGGCGGCGGGTTGACCTGCGCGATGCACCGGACAGGCGTGGGCAGGGGATCGGACCATCGACCGGTCATCGCCGAGATTGGATTCGCCCAGTAACGCACGCGCCGGCCGCAACGACTGCGGCCATCGTCATTGCGGTACTCAACGATTGCCGCGCTTGTTCGGCGGACCGGTTAACAGAACCGCAGCGTGCGGTGGCACGGAAATGCCGATCTCGCCGCGATCGTCGACGTCACAGATCCCCGCAAGGCCGGTTGCCGGGTCGGCGTGCCACCATCGTTCGCCGCCGACGTGGATCTTGCCCTCATAGGACTTGTCGCCGACGTTCACCAGTAGGCAAATCTGGCGGTCATCGCGGACGAAGCGCCCGATCACCACGTGTTTGCACCGTGGTTCGAGCGGGCGACGACCGGCGCGTCTCGCCAGCCGGTCCACGTCCACCGGCGCGCCCGCGTCGCCGTCGCGCACTACGCACCCGCCCGCACTGGCGAACCGATTGACGGCGGCTGCCGCCGGTTCGGGCAGCTCGACGTCAGCAGGCAGCACGACGGCGTTGAAGCACTGACCCCTGATCCACAGCCCGCCGTCGCGCGATTCAGCCCCGGCGAGCAGCTCGTGATCCGCCAACGCGAACGAGACCTGCCCAGCCACCAGCCGTCGGCCGAGCCCCAGGAACGAGCCGATCACCCGCTGGGCGCGGGGCGATTGGGACTTGAGTGTGAGACGGTCGGCCACCGGAAGATACTCGGCCCACAGGTCGTAGATCGGGTAGTAGAGCAGCACGTCGGGATCGAGCCGGGCCTCACGGAGCAGGGCGTTGAGCCGGCCGACGTAGTCGCACCAGGCCCGGCATTTCTCTCTGTCGGGTTGCCCGTTGTCGGCGTCGACGCTTTGGACGATCCGCCCGATGGAGCCGTAGTAGGAGGTGAATTCGGTCACGCCGAACGCCGCCTGCCAGGCGGCGGTGGCCTGCATCCAGCTCAGCGGGGCCGGGCCCTTCTTGGCCATCCGCTCCGAGAAGTCGCTGACCTCGGTCATCACGCGTCGACCACCGTTCAGCAGCGCGGCCGAGGCCGGCAGCGACGCCGTCAGCCAGCCGCTGTGCAGCACCGCAGTCGGGTTGGACGAGAGCATGTCCAGCCCCGGAATGTCCATCCGACCCAGGACCTTGAGGGCGTTGCCCTCGAGCGGCACGTGATGGAGCAGCTGCTCCTCCCACAAGCTGTGGCCCGACGAGGCCACGTGGTGTTCGCGGCACCAGTCCTGAATCCGCCCGAAGTACCGTTCCGTGATCAGGTCGGCGATCAGAGACCAGAAGCGCCGCCGGACCCGCCGGTCGGCGTCGGTGTCGCCGACGAACAGGCTGCGACGAACCGGCAGGATGTCCTCGCCGAAGCGCTGCCGATACCGGTTCGGCAGGTCATGGCACCACGGCACGGCTGGCAGGGGTTTACACTTCTCGTCGACCGGATCGACCACCCGCACGCGCTTGCGGACGTGTTCGGGCAGTTGACCCAGATTGACGGGCATGAGCGACGGTTCGTCGGTGAAGAACGCCCGGATCGTCTTGCCGAAATGCCGCTCCAGACGACGCCAATAGGCTTCGTGCGTCTTGTCGATGAAGCACCGCACCGCCCCGTCGTCGATCAGGTTGGGGTAGCGACGGGCGGCGTAGAAGTTGTTGCTCGCATGCGTGTGCTCGTAGGCCCGACGCAGGACAAACGGGTCGCTACGCGACGCGTCGTAGGCCAACGCGAGCGCCTCGAACGCGGGATTCGCCTTGAGCACCAGCCCGCCGGCCGACCCGCTCGGGTAGCCATCCTCGTCGTACAGCCAGACGACGAGTCCCGCCTGGCGACACGCCTTTATTGCATTGACGAGCGTCGTCCAATGGGCCTCGGAGACCATGTACTCGGAAAAATCGACGTTGCAGACGATCCCGCCCAGTCCGACCTCCTTGAGGGCGGCCATCCCGGCCCGCGTGGCCCGCGCCGCCGGCACGCCGTGCACGATCTGCATCGGGCGGAGCTCGGCCGACGGGCAGGACCACGCCTCCCGCCAGGCGGCGGGCCAGTCCGACGGTGCCGACTCAGGGTTAGACATCGCGGCGCCCATGGCATAGCACCCCCATCCAGCCACCAGTCCTACAACGATGCCGCTACTCAAACCGGATCTCCTCGATGACGACCTGGACGTCCTTGGTCGCACACGGATCAAACCGCAGCGTGCTGATCCGGCCTCGCCAGCGGGGCACCTTCTTCAGGTCGACGGTGTAGGTGTGCATC
>CAYOGX010000814.1:0-3178 GCA_964403235.1 uncultured Planctomycetales bacterium
GAACATCACGTTGCCGATCGAGCTGTATGACCGCGCGATCAGCCTGCCGTCCGCCTTGAACGCGTGGATGTGCCCGTAATGGTCCGACGCGAACAGCTCCCGCCGACCGTCGCCATCCACGTCGCGGGCGATCAGGTCGATGTTGCCGTGATAGATCAGACGGTCCTTCCACCGCAGCTTCCATGGGCGCTCGTAGACGCGCAGCTCGAAATTCACGCCCGTCACGATGATCTCGTTGCGCCCGTCGTTGTCCAGATCGGCCGCGCCGACCGTCCGCACGCCGTAACCCCGCTCGCCCACCGACGCGTTCCACGGCAGCCCGACGAACTTCAATTCGTGCAGCTTCTTTCCGTTGGCATCCAGCACGTATGCCCATCCGCTGCGGTCGGCGACGATCACCTCCAGCCCATCGCGCTCGCCCAGCTCCGCGACGACAATGTCACTTGCCAAGCCGCTGCACGCAAACGTCCACCGCCCCTTGCCGTCGGTAGTGAGCGCGACCACCTTGTTGTTGGCGGCCAGCAGGACTTCGACCTCGCCGTCGCCGTCCAGATCGGCCACCCGCATCCGTCGGATCGACGGGCCGCCCGGAACGTCGATCCGCCACCGGGGCTCAGGTCGGCCCGCCTGCGCCGCCGCGGATGTCGGCGATGCACGCCTGCCACGTCGATACGATTCGGTCAGGCATGCACGCCAGCGCGCGGACAGTTCGTCGTCCCATCTCCAGCCACTGATCCGCGTCGACGCCCATCGATCGTCGCTCGACATCGCATCGACGCGCCCCTTCGATTCGTCAACCTGCCAGTTGACTACCGTGTTGCTTCGCAAACGGCCCGACCCGCTCTTCATGTCAAGCACCAGGCTGAACGGCTTGGCGCTCCAGAACCGCGCGGGTCCCACGCCCAGTTCGGTGGTCTCGGCCGCCATCACACACCGCGGGTCCGCGACGGCGGCGCCGCCGCCCAGCGCGGTCCGGCCAGACGCGACCCGACCGGACAGACACACCGTCGGGCCATCGCCGACGACCACGTGGCCCGGGCCGATCCGCCTGACGCCCCACTCGGCCGGCGCCTTGACCCGATCGCAGTACATCAGATTAGCCAGCTCCCGGCCCTGCCCGGACGACAACTGGGCGCCAATGCGTTGATGGTACCGGCAGACCGGGACGGCGATGCCCTTCGGCCGGTCGCGCGACAGCCGCGCCGACGGGGCGTCCGGCGTGATGATCGTGAATCGATCGTGGTCGACGGGTGGCAGGTCCGTCTCGGCAACGGCCGGCGCGCTCTCCGCCTCGATCTCCACCGCCTTGCCACCGCCCACGGGCACAAACCGCAGCCGATCCAAATGAACCGGCGGGTTCTCGCGCAGGCTGATCGTTACGACCTGCCGTCGGCCCTTGCCGATGCCCACCTTCGGCGTCGGCTCGGTCAGGTCGAATTTCGTGCTCGACCGGCCGTACTGCCGTTGCGGCACGTGGAACGCCTGCGGCTTGCCGCCATCGATTGACACCAACAACGAATCGCTGCTGCTGTCCACGCCACGGGCGTACAGCTCCAGATGGTATTGACCGGGCGGCACAGCCACAGCCGTCGCCAACCGCGACGTGCCCTGGCCCAACAGCACCGCCTTGCCCACCGATGCCGTGGCATCGTCCACCATCGCGACGTCACGCGTCCCGACGTCGACCACGCCGCGGTGCACCACGAACGCCCCGTCCGCCCGGATGCGTTCCTGGCCCTGGTCCTCGGCCTTCCACACCCAGTCCAGATCATACCGACCCGCCTCGCGGGCTCGGACCTCGTCGGCGACCAACAGCCATCGCCCCTTCCGCCAGAACAGCGTCCGGTGCCAATCGATCCCCTGATAGCCAGGCACGTCGATCGCGACGACGGCGGCCGCCTCGCCCTCGGCCGATCCGATCAGACCCGCCATCGGCGGCACCAGTTGCGTCGACCGCCCGTTGCGCAGCACCGTCAGCATGTTGTGCTCGGTCGTGTTGCGCGACAGGTAATCGTGGTCGAGCAGCCACCGGTACCCCCGGTCGACGTACTCGATGATCGCGCCCGTGTCGTAGTGCAGGTGCTTGCCGCGGCCGTAGCCATCCACAATGACGTACTGCCCCTTCAGCGACCAATCGCCTCGCATCACGATCTTGTCGACGGCACGCTCGACGGGGACGGACGACCGCTCCAACCGCTCGTTGTAGAACGGACGCTTCTGCGTGTACACGTACAACTGGCGATCAAGCGGGATCACCCGCAGTCCCACGAACCGATCGGGCCGCTCCGGTCGAACGTCCCGATGAAACGGATTCACCCACCGGCCCTTGCCCTTCTCGCCGCTGATGTGGTTCAGGATCCACAGATACCCCGCGTCGCGCGTCGACCAGAATCCCACGGGCAGGGCCCTGGTCAGCAGCCTCGGGCCCCGGCTGACGCCCGAGTCACCGAACCCGCTGGGCAGCCCGGCGCTGTCGCAGATGTCGACCACGTAATCCCAATAGCGTTTGAACACGCCGTTCTCGAACGGCGTCAAATCCCATTCGCTCAGGCAATACTGGATCACGTGCCCCATCGTGATGATCAGGTAGCTGTCCGCGTCTTCCTGCGGCTTCCACGACCGCGCCTGGGCGCCAAAACACGCCCTGGCCTTGGCCAGATGCCGCTTGCACGCGGGCGCGCCGATGTAGTCCTCGAAATACCGCGATCCGGCGTACAGCCCCAACAACGGAAACGTCGTGTGATTCCAGGCCACCAGATCGCCCTTGCCCAGCCCGCCGTAGCCGGACGTCTTGTGCTTCAGGCCATCCATCCACTTGAGGAACATCCCCAGGAACGCCTGCCGCTGGGCATCGGTCATCCGAGGGCATTCCTCGAACGCGTCCCACGTGGCCAGGATGTCGAACGAGCTGGTCTCCTCCGGCCAGTCGGGCAGGCGATTGGGATTGTCGCGATACAGGGCGGCCGTCTTGGCCAACGCCTCGACGGCCCGATCCGCGGCGGCCTTGTCACCGCTGGTCAGATAGCCACGCGCTTCGGCCAGGAAATCGTACAGCGTCGGACGAACGGGGCGTGCCGCCTTGGCCGACTCAAACGACGGGAACGCCGCCACCGTGAACGGCAGCACCAGGGCCTCGGCCCCCTGCTTGCCGGTATCCAGCACTTGTTCCAGAACATCC
>CAYOGX010000815.1:0-3173 GCA_964403235.1 uncultured Planctomycetales bacterium
GCGCGGATACGCCTCGGCGACGGTGGATCAGATAGCCGCCGAGGCCCATGTTGCCAAGGGAAGCGTCTACAACTACTTCCACAGCAAACAGGACATCTTCATGGACCTGTTCACCGAGCAGTTGGCCAGTGACGAGGCCGACTTCGACCGCCTGCTGGTCGGACCGGGCTCGGCCGTGGAGAAAATGGACCGGTACATGGACCTGTGGTTCACGCGTGCGGAGGAGTACAAGCGAATCGGCGCATTGACGCTGGAGTTCTGGGCGGCCGCGGCCCGCGGGACCGGGTCGGGCCGGATGAACGAGATGTTCCGGGACGCCTACGCCCGCTGGCGGGACAGGGTGGCCGCGATCGTCGCCCAAGGGGTCGCCTCCGGGCAGTTCCACCCGGATATCGCCGCGGCGCTGGCCGCGGCGTTCATCATGGCCGCGACGGACGGGCTGATCGTCCACGCGATCATGGGCCTCGGAGCGCCGATAGACGACACGTTCCTTGCGGCGATCAAGCGGGGGATGGTCCTGGCCCTGACCGGCGGCGGCGCCGGTGATGATGCAAAGGAAACAACCGATGAGTGATGACCCCGACGGCAAGAAGAGCAGCCAGGCAGTTGGGGACGAGCCCCGGCCGGCAGAGGACGTCCAGTCGCCCGCGGAGCGCAGATCGACGCCGCCCCCGGCGCCGCCTCCAGAGGAGGTCCATCGCAAGCGGCGCCGCTGGCTGGGGGCGGCAGTCGTCCTGCTCGCCGCCGTCGGCGTGGGCGCCCTGACGCAACTGCCGCCGCGGGACGAGAACAAGCCCAAGACAAGGCGGCCCCTGACGAATGTCGTCGTCCGCGAGGTCGTCGCGCGCGACCTGCCGGACACGATTGACCTGCCCGGCGTCGTGGAGCCCGACCGCACGGTGAGGGTACCGGCCCGCGTGAGCGGGACGCTGGTGGACGTCGTGTGCAGGGAGGGCCGGCCCTGCACCGAAGGCGCGAAGCTGATCGTCCTGGACGGCGAGCGATTGGCGGTGCAGCTTGCCCAGGCCGAAGCGCTGGTTAAACGCATGAGCGCGCAGATCGCCCAGGCCAAGGCCAACCGCGACCTGGCCAAGCTGGAGGTGGACACGGCGGCCACGCTGGTCCGGCAGGGCGCCGAGACGGACTTCACGCTCAAGCGGGCCACGGACGCCCTGAAGGCGGCCGAGGCGGGCATCAAGCAGGCCGAAGCGGGTTTGGCCGAGGCCGAGGCCGCCCGGAATGCGGTGAAGCTCGACCAGGGCTACACGACGATCTCCGCGCCCATCGACGGCGTCGTCGACGAAGTGCTGTTCGAGAAGGGCGAGTTGATCGCCGTGGGGCAGCCCGTGGTCAGGATAGTGGACGTCGCAAAGATGCGCGTTGTCGTGGACGTGCCCCAGCGGGACATTCGCTTCGTCGCACCCGGGCAAAAGCAGACCGTCCTGTCGGACTTCAGCGCCGGGCAGGACGGGCCGAGGCTGACCGGAACGGTGGACTACATCGGCAAGCTGGCCGACCCGGGGGCCAAGACCACGCGGGTGGAACTGCTGGTCGACAACGCCTCGGGGGACCTTCACAGCGGTCAGCCGGTCCGCGTTCGCCTGCACCGCCGCACCATCCCGCAGGCCATCATGGTGCCCCTGGAGGCCGTTATCCCGCTGGAAAACGGGCGGGCGGTGTACGTCGTTGACGCCGAGGGCAAGGCGCAGCGCCGCGACGTGGCCCTGGGCATCTGGCGGGGTCGCGAGGTGCAGATCCGCAGCGGGCTGCGGGCCGGGGACAGGCTGATCGTCGAGGGGCACCGTTACGTGGCCCAGGGCCAGCCGGTCAAGGTGGCCGAAGCCGCCGCGACATCGCGGCCGTCATCGCCCGTCGCCTCGAAGCCGCCGAGGCCATGACCCTCCGGGAGTGCACCCGTGCTGATATCCAACGCAGCCATACGGAACCGCACGACGGTCGGCGTGCTCATGCTGCTGATCGTCGTGGCCGGGGTGTTCAGCTACGCCACGCTCCCGCGTGAGAGCGAGCCGGACGTGGAAATACCGATCGTCATCATCACGACGACGTACGAGGGCGTCTCGCCGGAGGACGTCGAGTCGGCGGTGACGATCAAGATCGAGAACGAGCTGACCGGCCTCAAGGGCGTCAAGGAGATCCGCTCGACCAGCGCCGAGGGCCTCTCGACGATCACCGTCGAGTTCATGCCCGACGTGAATATCGACGACGCCATGCAGTACGTCCGCGACAAGGTCGACCAGGCCAAGCCCGAGCTTCCGGACGCGGCCGAAGAGCCGTTCATCAGGGAGGTCAACATCGCCGAGCTGCCGATCGTGATGGTGAACATCACCGGGGCGGTCTCGCTGGTGCGGCTCAAGGCCATCGCCGAGAGGCTCGAGGAGACGGTCGAGCAGAAGATCGACGGCGTGCTGAACGTGGACGTGCTCGGCGGGCTGGAGCGCGAGATTCGCGTGGAGATCGACCAGGACAAACTGGTGGCGTACGGGCTGTCGATTCCCGAGGTGCTCCAACTGATCCCGGCGGAGAACGTCAACATCTCCGCGGGCGGCCTGGAAACTGAAGGCGTCCGGTTCAACGTTCGCGTGCCGGCCGAGTTTGCCGAGCCCGAGGAGGTCGACCATCTCGTGCTGGCCCAGCGCAACGGCAAGCCGATCTACCTGCTGGACGTGGGGCGTGTGGCGGACACGTTCAAGGACCGGGCCAGCTTCGCCCGGCTGAACGGCCGATCCAGCGTCACCCTGAGCGTGCAGAAGCGGATCGGCGCCGACATCATTCCGATCGTTGACGGCGTGTCGGCCATCCTGGACCGTGCCCGCAACAAGATGCCCTTCGTCACGTTCGAAATCACGTACGACAAGAGCAATGACATCCGCATGATGGTCAGAGACCTGGAGAACAACATCCTCTCGGGCCTCGTGCTGGTGGTGACCGTCCTGTTCCTGTTCATGGGGTGGCTCAGCAGCATGATCGTGGCCCTGGCGATCCCGATGAGCATGCTCATCAGCTTCGCCGTCATCCAGGCCTTCGGGATGACGCTGAACATGGTGGTCCTGTTCAGCCTGATCCTGGCCCTCGGCATGCTCGTGGACAACGCCATCGTCATCGTCGAGAACATCTACCGGCACGTGGAGATGGGCTACGACAGGCTCCACGCG
>CAYOGX010000816.1:0-3170 GCA_964403235.1 uncultured Planctomycetales bacterium
GTTGACGGGCTCGCCGCAGACCTGCCCCGGACGCGTCTTGCCCGGCCAGCGAATAATCCCCGGCACGCGGATGCCGCCTTCGTACATGTGCAGCTTCATGCCCCGTAGCGGGCCCGGCGAGCCGTACGATCGCGACGCGCCCCTGTACCGGTTCAACGTCTCCGGGCCGTTGTCGCTGGTGAACATCACGAACGTGTCGTCGCGGTGCTTCAGCTCGTCGAGCGTCCGCATCAGCCGGCCGACCTCGTGGTCCATCTGCGTGACGTTGCCGTAGTAGATCGCCCGCTCGGGCGTGTCGGTGTTCGGGTACATCTGCGTGAACCGCTTGCCCGTGGCCACCGGCTCATGCGGCGAATGGAACCAGACGAACAGGCAGAACGGCTGGGACGACTCAAGCCCCTTCAGCCAGCGGATCGCCTCGTCCACGATCAGCGTGCTCGAGTAACCGGTCAGCGGCCCGACCGGCTGGCCGTTGCGAACGAAGTTGACCGGATTGGCGTGGCTCGGCCGGGCGTTGTTCTGCGTGCTGAACCAGTGGTCGAACCCGTGGTCGCCCGGCTGCGGTTGTTCGGGTTTGTTGAACCGGCCGTTGCAGTGGAACTTGCCCGAGTGACACGTCGCATAGCCGGCCGACTTGAGCAGCGTGGCGACGCTGATCTCGTTCGGCTTGAGGTGCATCGGCGAGCCCTCGGGGATCCAGTCATAGATGCCGCTGCGGTAGGGCGTGCGTCCCGTCAGCATCCCCGCGCGCGACGGCGAGCACACCGGCGCGGCCGCGTAGCAGTCGGTTAGCTTCATGCCCTCGCCCGCCAGCCGGTCCAGACACGGCGTCTTGATGACCGGATGCCCGTAGCACCCCAGGTCGCCATAGCCCAGATCGTCGCACAGGATGATGACGAAGTTGGGCTTTTTGCCGGACCTCGCCCCGCCCAGCGCCGGCAGCGGCAACGCCGCCGCGGACACACCACCTGCCAGGCGACCCAAGAAGTCACGTCGGGTTACGTCTTGCATGTCAATTCTCCAAACCGTACCTCCGCCTCGGGTGGCATCACGGTCAAGCAATAGCTTGGCCGTGTGCCTTGTGTTCGACGTATGTGTGTACTTCGGCGCATCTCATCGTTCCCACGGCCAAGCTCCGCCTCGTGCCTCGGCGTCGCTTGACCGTGCCACCCGCACCGGCTCAGTAGACCAGCCCGCGAAAATTCCTGATCGTGTGGAACGAGATGAAGTTCCCGTCGTGGGCGCTCTTGGCGCGGGCGTCGCCGGAGCGGCTCATGACGTGCAGATCCTCGCCGTCGATGACCATGCTCGCGTAGTGCCGCGCCTGTTTCGCGGAGCCGCCCACCGCAACCAAGCCCGCGAAACACCAGTCGATGCAGTTCTTCGAGAAATGGAGTTGCAGCCGGTGCCGCTCGTTGTTGGGCAGGTTGTACCGGTCGGCCGGCAGCTTCTCGGCCCGCGTCATGCTGTCCGTCGCCTGCGAGCTGAGCAGCCAGTACAGCCGCGTCGTCTCGTCGTACACGATGTGGAACTTCATCTGCCCGCCCGGACACGGCACCCACAAGGCCTTCTTGCCCGACGGGGCCGTCTCGAGCATCGTCGTCATCGAGCCGTCGTCGTTCTCGACGACCTTGGCGATCGCCGCCAACCCCGTCCCGCCCGTGTGGGCCCGCATCCACAGGTGGAACGTCTTGCCCTTCGGGTCGAACCAGTAATGGTCCGGGTCCACGATCTGGACGACGTTCGTCTCGAGCCAGCCCATCGGCGCACAGATGCGGCGGGGGGCGATGTTGCGTCCCTTGGACGGGTCGACCTTGTAGAACGGCACGCCGAAGTAGTCGAGATCGTCCGGGCTGACGGTCTGGCGGAAGACCAGCTCCGACGCGAACGCCCAGTTCTCGCGCTTCGTCAGGTCCGTGCCGATCTTGCCCCGCATGAGCACCGGCGCCAGCTCGCCCACGCACCAGGTGCGGATCGTGTTGCCGACCCGCCTCTCCATGACCAGGTAGACGCAACCGTTGGCATGGTGCACGTTGCACGGGGCCTGGTGCCACGACTGCTTCTGCGTCAGCGTCGATGGCTCGGTCCACGTTTCACCCCAGTCGTCCGACCGGATGACCATCAGGTTACCGCAGTGGCCGAGCACGTACAGCGAATCGCCCGCCACGAACGGCCGGGCGTGCAGAAACGGGTAGTTCGTCCGATGCACCCACGTCTTGCCGTGGTCGTCGGAGGTAAAGACCTTGCCCCGCCACAGGCTCCGCCCGCGCTTGCCCTTGATCCCGGGCAGCTTGGCCACACCGCGTCCGCCCAGATCCATCGTCGCGACCAGCCGGCCGTTCGGACAGCGGGCCAGACCCGGGCTGTAGCAGTAAACGGTCTTGGGATCGGGCGACTCATAGACCTTCACGAACGCCTGCGCCAACGGTTCGACCTTTCGCATCGCGCATCCCTTCTCGCCGGCGGCCGTGACCGGCCCTCCACCCATCACGGCCACCAGAAACCCAACGCACGTCGTCATTGCCGGAATCTGCCGCGTCATGTGCCCTTCTCCAGTTCTGTCAGGCAGTCGTCGAGGATGTCGAGCGCCTGATCCATCTGGGCCTGGGTGATCGTCAGTGGGGGCGTTAGCGTGATGATGTTGCCCATCGTGAGCTTGAAGTTCAGGCCCTTCTCGAGCGCGCGGTACATCACCTGTTCGGCCTCGTCGACGGCCCGGGCCTTGGTCAGACGGTCCTTGACCAGTTCCATCCCCAGCAGGAGCCCGATCCCCCGGACGTCGCCGATGATCTCGTGCCGCCCCATCATCGCCCGCATCTGCTCGAGGGCGTGCGCGCCGACACGGTCGGCGTTGGCCAGCAGGCCCTGCTCCTCGATGAAGTCGATCGTCGCCAGCCCGGCCGCACACGCCACGGGGTTCTTCTCGTGCGTGTAGTGGCCCAGCGCGCGGTCACCGGCCACGTCGAGGCGATCGCGCGCGATCATCGCCGCCAACGGAAACACGCCCCCACCCAATCCCTTGCCGACCACGAGTATGTCGGGCACGACGTCGTAGTGCTCGCACGTAAACATCCTGCCCGTCCTGCCCAGACAGTGCGGGATCTCGTCGAGGATCAGTAACGCGCCGTGCCGGTCGCATGCAGCCCGGATCTGCTGCCAGTACTCGCGCC
>CAYOGX010000817.1:0-3169 GCA_964403235.1 uncultured Planctomycetales bacterium
TCAGCAGCTCCTTTCGGCACTCGAGGAAGTAGACGGCCAGGATCTCGCCGGCGAACCACTCGTTCGGCTTGTCGGTGGCCAGCAATCGACCGCCTTTTCGATAGTAGTTCGAGTTCGTGCCCCGGACCCATCCGATCGTCCCGCCCCGCCATGCTGGTTCCTTGCGGGATAGCGCGATCACGCGCTCGTGGCCCGACCTCGACACGGTCGCGCCCACGCGCGTGTGGCCGTCGTCCTTGTCTCGGACGACCGTGCGGATCCCGCCGGCGCACGTAAGTGGCCGGTGGTTGATCCGGGTCGGATACGCGCCGCCAGCAAGCCGGTCCAGGTTCACTTGTAGGTCCAGCGTGAGTTCGCCGCTGATGGGCTCGGCCAGGTTGACGTTCAGCAGGTTCAACAGCGGCTGGCCCGCCGATCGAACCGGGCCGTACAGCAAGACCTTGCCCCCACGCTTAACCCGTTTGATCAGGGCCTTCTCGAGCTCGGTTCCAGCGTCCGGGACGATCGACATCAGCACGGATTCCTCGTACAGCCTCGGATCGGCTTGGAGAGATGAGAGCAAATTGCGCGTCGAGACGACCGTGTTGACGGGCAGCCCATTGTTGACCGCCTGCCGCATGAACCAGTCGCCGAAGAAGACCTCCTGGACCCTCGCGGGACGCCCGAACGTCATGTCGTGGTACTCGTCGAAGGGGTAGACCCAGACCACCGGGCCGGGCCGGTCGGCCGAGTCGGCCCGTGCTCGCAGGATATGCGGGATCACCTCGTTGGGCACCACGACCGGCATCCGGCCGAAGGAATCATCCACGGTCAGGAACAGGATGGCCGACGCCCGCCTCACCTCGCCCCGGGCGTTGATGCGCGAGACCGACATGGGCAGATAGATGTCGTGGGGTTCGCGCCCGTACCGATCCAACCACGGGCTGTTCAGCCACCACGGGTCGTGGGTGTAGTATCGGAACGGATAGCCCTCGCCCGGGAGCTCGGCCACGCTGGACATGTATCCGACCAGCTCGAGCCCGAAATCGCCGTCCAACGCCGCCCAGGGCGAGTTCGGCGGCGGGGCCATATTGAACCCGCCCCTGTAGATGCCGCGCAGCGGCACGCCGTCGGCGGCCAGGTCCATCCCCGTCGACAGATTCGTGCCTCGTGTCTCCACGGGGAAGTCGGCGCATTCCTTGCGGAACAGCTTCCAGAACTCGAGGATCTTTGTCCGCACCTCGGCGATCTTGCCGGTGTCGAACCGCTCGCCGTCGAAGACCGCCCCGGTCGCCCCCCACGCCTCCAGCCCGAAGCCGAACCCATTGGAGAACCAGATGTAGTCGAAGCCGAGATCGCTCAGGAAGTGCTGCGTCTGCCGGCCGAAGAACGCGCCAAAGGGCGTACCTTGGGGAATGCCCTTGGGATAGCCGGCGTAGGCGTCGTCGTCCCGGTTGAGCGTCGAGTAGCAGCACACGAACGTGCCCTTGCCCATCGTGTTGCCCTGGCAGATCTCCGGATGTCTGGCGTACTTGAACGGCGACTTGGCGAACTCCGGGCCGGGATCGAACGTCGCGCCGACGCGAACGGGTTTGCCCGTCACCTTCGCGCCGACGCGTTTGATAGTGCCCACGATTCGCTTCAGCCAGCGATAGGTGATGACGGGCGGGTTGTCGGTGTACAGAAACGGCCGTTGGTGGAGGGACAGCGACTCGGGGCCCGTTCCGGGCTCGTATTTGGAGTTTGCGCCGCCGATGTACCGCGCCCATTCGATCTGGTCGTCGAGGTCCCCCCGGTAGGTGAGGATCTCCGAGCCGTCCGCGGTCCACAGGAGGACCGATACGCCGTCGGCGTGCCGCGTCAGGGGCCACCACTGGCGGAACATCTCCTCGCTGACGGTGGCGATGACAGTCTCGTCCATGACCTTGAACGGCTTGAGGCTCATCTCGAGCGTGACGTTTTTCAGGCCGAGGTGGTTCCCCGCGTCCGGCCCGCGCGGATTCGCGAGGTTCGCTCCCGATGCCGCGGCGAGCGCGCCCCAGAGGAGGCAGATCGAAACCATCGACACGCCAATCCAGTCTGCGACGCGCGACGACGCCGGCACGGTCTGCTCCAAAGGGTCCCGAAACAACGCTTGGGCGCGGGGCTGGTCGCCCCGGATCGCCATCAACCACTGATGAGGGTAGGCCGTGAGGACGCGAATGGAAAGGGGCTGCCCGAGAGATCCGGGGACGCCCTCGCCCCGTTCGGGCCGGCCGCAACCGGGCGTTCGTGCTGTTGACCCCGTGCGTTCGCACCATTACCGTGAGATGGGACGGTCGAGGATCGCCCGTTCCTGTCCGCGACCGGCGGGCTCGATCGCGCGTGAACGAGGAGACGCCCCATGTCGATTCACGAAGACCTCGAACTGCTCAATGCCGTCCTGGCGCTGGCCATGGTCGATGGCAAGTTGACCAGCAGTGAGATGGGCGTCATCGAGGGTCTTGCCGCTCGCGTGGGCGTCGGTGAGGTCTCGCTGGAGGCCATGATCGGGCGGGCCCGGCGCGAGCCTGACCTGCACGAAGGCCTCCGGATCGAGTGCAGCACGAAGGCCCGAAAGGCGATGGCGCTTCTGGTCGGCCAGGCCCGCATCGACGGCGAGATCAGCGACGCCGAGCGCGAGCTGCTGGTCAAGATCAGCGCCCAGTTGGGCATCGATACTGACGCCTTCTCACGGATCTACGCCGACGGCATCGCCCGGGCCGATGAGATCCGTCGCCGCAGGTCGGGTTCCGATGCCGGCTGAGCCGTGCAGCTTGCTCCCTTCGCCCGATATCGGTAATGTGGATAGATGGACAGGATGGCAGGATTCGCCAACACGGGAAGATCCACGCATGACCGAAGTACACAAAGCCGCTGACATGTCACTCGCCCACGCCATCGGCAACACGCCCATCGTGGAGCTGCGCAACATGTGGCACACGGACAAGACGGGCGTTCGCATCCTGTGCAAGCTCGAGGGCAACAACCCCGGCGGGTCGGTCAAGGATCGCCCCGCGCTGTACATGATCGAACAGGCCGAGGCGTCCGGCGAGCTGACGCACGACAAGACCATTCTCGAGCCGACCTCGGGCAACACGGGGATCGGCATGGCCATGGTCGCCCGCGCCAAGGGCTACCGGATCAAGCTGTGCATGCCCGGCTGCGTGAG
>CAYOGX010000818.1:0-3164 GCA_964403235.1 uncultured Planctomycetales bacterium
AGCCCCAGCTCCAGCCGACCGAGAGGCCCGTGTAGTCGAAGTCGCAGATCTCGTTGTGCGTGAGCTTGTTGTGGCTGCTGCGGCCGATCCAGGCGCCCACGCCCGCGCGAAAGACATACCCGCCGTGGTGGATGAAGCAGTTGTCGACCACGTTGCGGAGCGAGACGAGGGCCTCGTCCTTGTCGCCGCTCATGTAGCCGATGCGCACGCCGCCCGCGCCCAGATCGTGGACGTGGCACTTGATGATCCGGTTGTCCTTGCATCCCTGCTCGAAGTAGATGCCGTACTCGCCGACGTGTCGGACGGTGCAGTCGTTCAGTTCGCAGTGGTGCGCGCCACGGGCGAAGACGGCCGCCTCGAGCCACGCGGCCGCCTGGCCGTCGGCCCGGCCCCGGCCCTTGACGTACCAGTCGGCGTGCTCGAACGTCAGGCCCTTCAGCTTGATGTGCTTGACGAGCTTGCCGGCCTTCGGATCGCCGTCGAACACGACCAGCTTGCGTAGCATCGGCGCGACGACCTTCGCCTCGGTCATGTCCTCGCCGGGCAAGGGCCAATAGCACAGCACGCCCGTGTCACGGACCAGGTACCACTCGCCGGGTGCGTCGAGCAGCTCGAGCGCGTTCTCGACGTAGTACCGCTGCTTCCGCTCCCAGTAGCCGATGGGCCAGTTGCTCGGCGCGGTGAACCGGACGACGCGGCCTTTCTCATCAAGCGACGCGATCCAATTCAGCGAGGCCGTCCAAGAGTGGTAGACGAGCAGATTGACGTCCTCGAGCCGATCCCAGCGCTTCAGATCGCCCTGCTTGAATCGAAAGCCCATCTTGGTGGCCGGGTCTTTCCGATCGCGCGGCTTCTTGAGCCCGGGCAGCGGGCCGTCCGTGCGGAGGTACCCCTCGTTGGGCGTTCGCGCCCGCGTGCGACGTTGACCGTTGACGAAGAGCTGCTTGAAGTACGCCTGGCCCGCTCGGACCTCCGGGACCCGCGCCGTCCACACCGCGCCGGCGTTTCGCCGCCAACCGGTGATGACCTTGCCACCGCTGAAGACCGGCCGCTCGCCAGCATAGGCGGCGTAGGTGACGGCGCCGTTGGCTGCGCCGGAGTCCTCGGTCGCAAAGACGATCGGTTCGCCCAGCCGATAGGTCCCGCCGCGAACGAGGACGGTGCTGGGGGCGGCGGACGCGGTCCGGGCTCGCGCTTCACGAACGGCGTCTCGCGCGCGGCCGATCGTGGCGAACGGGCCGTCGGTGCCTGCCTTGTTGGGGGCGGGCAGCTTCCCGGACCAGGCGTCGTTCCCGTTGGTGGCTACGAAGAAGTCGGCCTGTGGCGCGGCAGCGCCTTGGGTCGCGGCGTGCACCCCCGCCCCAGTCAACACCAACCAGCCGACGGACAGTAGACAGATCCTGATGCGCATCGTGAGTTCCTCCCGATTCGACAAGGAGGGCAGTGGACGCCATCCGGAGGTGACTGTCAAGCGCGGAGATGCCCTGGCGCACGAGCGGTCCGCCCTACGACCGTGTGCTGAGCACGACCGCGCCGCTGACCAGGACGGCGGCAAGGACCAGCTCGTAGCCCGGGACGTATCGCAGGAATAAGCACAGCCAGGCCGTCGACAGGATCGGCGTCATCGCGCCGAGCAGGCCAAGCGTCTTGACGTCCGCGCGGGTTACCGCAAGCTCCCACAGCAGATACCCGCCACCTTGAGGGCCGACACCGCACAGGACGGCTGCGACGACGCCCATCAGCGTGAGCCCGGGCCAACCGCCCCCCGTCGCGACGCTAGCACACGTTGCGATCAGACCGATCGCCAACAGTCCGACCGGACTGGTGGCATAGTCGCGGGCCCAGTCCCGCCATCGGGCCAACAGCGAGGAATACACCGCCCAGACCACCGCCCCCACCAGCGCCAGAATATAGGGCGCGAGGCGCTCAGGTCCCCAGGCCCCGGCAAGCTCCGCAGGCCCCGAGAACGCCGCGCCGATCTGACGCAGGTTCGCCAAGACCGTTCCGGCCAACGCGCAGCCGATCGCCAGCACCAACAGCGGGCCGAATCGCGTCCGCGGCACCCACAGCACCGCGCAGACGACCGTCAGCGGCGGCCACAGGTAGTTGATCAGGTTCACGCCGCATCGTTCGGCCTCGGTGGCCGCGACGGCAATGGCCAGCGGATAGACGACCCCATAGAGCACGAAGCCAAAGATCGTGACAAGCCACAGCGTGCCGGGCAGGATCAGGGCGCTGCGTAGCTCGCCGTGGTGCCACCGACGAAACCCCATCTGCAGCGCGCCGCCCGTCAGCGTCGCCAGCGCCAGAAATGGCCACGCCCCCATCGCATCCGCCCCCAGAGCCACCAGCGCCGCCGTAAGCGACCACAACACGATCGCCGCAAGCCCGAGCAGCAGGCCCCGTGTGGCGGTCTTGTCGGTCGGATCTTTTGTGTTGGCCTCTGCCACCGCCCGAGCCTTGAGCTGGAACAAGGATTCCTGTGGCCGCCTCTACAATGTGAAGCTGAAGCCCTCGATCAGCGCACCGGGGAGACGGGCGCTGGCGGTTGAGCGCCTGAAGTACGTCTCGGGGTCGAGGATCATCTCGCGGTCGGCGGTCAGGCCGATCAGGTTCTCGCCGAGCACGCGGTAGATCGTCTCGTCGAACCGCATCACGTTGAGCGGGCCCTGGATCGCACCGTGCTCGACCCAGTAGGTGGCGAAGCGGGTCATGCCGGTGGTGCGGCAGGCGCTGCGGTCGGAGTAGTTCAGGTAGTGCAGGTTGTTGACGTAGACGCCGGTGTCGAGCCGTCGCAGGACCTCGTCGAGCGGCACGTCGCCGGCGGCCAGGTCCACCGATTCGGGCGCTTCGTGGGCGGACGCGCCGTTCGTGGGTACGTCGTACTCGCGGGCGGAGCGCGGCGAGACGAGGCAGTCGCCCAGTTCGCCGTTCTTGATCAGCTTGACGAGATCCGGCCGCAGGAACCCCGCCTCTTGGAAATTGGGCGCCACGCCGTCGCGCGTGTTCTCGACGATCGTCACGGACGGGTCGAGGCGGGCCTCGCCCTCGAGCATCTTGAGCAGCGACGTCTGCTTGGTCCGATGGGCCTTGAGCCCGAACCCGCCCCAGCCGAGGAGCTGGATCAGATCGTGCAGGGCGGCCGGGGCCAGGTAGACGCGGTA
>CAYOGX010000819.1:0-3161 GCA_964403235.1 uncultured Planctomycetales bacterium
AGATCCATCTGATGCACGCCGTCGTTGATGATGTCCCCGCCGGAGTAATCCCAGAACCAGTGCCAGCAGTAGTGAAAGTGGTTGGGATTGAACGGCCGCTTCGGCGCCGGCCCCAGCCACATGTCATAGTCGACGTTCGACGGGGGGGTGCCGTCGGGCTCGTTGCCGATGCCGTCGGGGGCCTCGTTGCCGTAGTTCCACGTTCGACACGCGGAGATCTTGCCCAGCTTGCCGCTGCGGACGACGTCGACCGCCTCCTGGAAATGCGTGCCGCTTCGCTGCTGTGTGCCGACCTGAACGACCCGCTTGTGCCGGCGGGCCGCCTCGACGATGGCCCGGCCCTCCTTGATGTTGTGCGCCAGCGGCTTCTCGCAGTAGACGTCCTTGCCCGCCTGGCAGGCGTGCACGGCCACCAGCCCGTGCCAGTGGTCGGGCGTGCTGCAAATCACCACGTCGATGTCCTTGCGGTCGAGCAGGGCGCGGTAGTCCTTGACCTGCGCGATCTCGGGACCACCCGCGTTCTCGGCGGAGGTGGCCATCCGCTCGGCGTCGACGTCGCAGACGGCCGCCATACGGACGTACGGGCTCCGCTTGAAATCGCCCATGTTGTAGGTGCCCATCCCACCGCAGCCGACCACGCCGACGACGATCTTCTCGTTCGCGTCGACGCGCTTGGCGGCCTTGGTGCGCTTCGCTGCCGCTTGAGTTGTCCCGCTCAGGCCCGCCGCCACCGCACCCATGCCCGCGCCGCGCAGCACCGCCCGCCGCGTGGGCCCGCCGAACCTCTTCGTTAAACGTGCAGTCATCGTGATTCACCTCCAAACACGTGGGATAACAGGCAGAGCGCTCGTCTGCGCCGCGCTACGGCAGTTTCTTGACGGCAATCCTTCCGATCGTCAAGTCCCGCCCACCGATCGCCAGCCGGAAATCCGCCCCGCCGTTCTGCCGGTTGGCCAATCGGACCCGCGCCGGACGCAACGTGGCCGTCTTCCACGAGCCGCTGCCCGTCAACGCGATCGCCGGGGCCCCCTTGTACGCCCCCAAGAGCGTGGCCTCGACGTCCCGCGAATCGTACTCCAAGGTGAACGACCCGCGCCCCTCGTCCAGATACTCGACCATGATTTCCACCCCGCCTTTCGTGTTGAATACGTACGCGTCGGCCACACGGAAGTACAGGTAGCGCTGCTCCGATGCCTTGTTCCGTACCGACCGCACCGCCTTGACGCCACCGATCTCGACCGTTCTGCTGAGCCCGTCTTCGAGATCAGCCACGTGATAGACGCCCACCTGGCGACCCGGCGCGTACGAAACGACCTGGGCCGAGGCGTATTCATACCCTTGATCGCTCCGCCGACGGAGGATATCCGACGGCTCGTACTCGAACGCCGGCAGGGCCAGACCTTTCTTGAACACCCGGCTGTATTGCGCCGTCAGCTCGATGTACGTGCGCCCGTGCTCGCGGGACTCACAGATCTCCGTCCCCTCGTGCAGCTCGTTCCAGGTCTCGACCAACACGACGTTCCGGCCGCTCTTGATGGCTTGGCGCCACCCCACCTGATAGAACCCGCCGTTGTCGCGGGACCGGACCGGTGTGGTCCGCCCCGGCACGGCGCGGTCGTCGTAGCCCGGACCGATCTGAGCGACCGCGCCGGGCTTCGTCTCCCCGATGATCCTCGGGCCGACCAGCGCAGCCCCCCACGACGTGACCGCGTCGGTCTGCACCTTCCAGTCGGCGTTCCGGACGATGTAGGGCCGGCAGCCGAGTTCCTTCTCGAATCGCTTGTAGACGTGATCGATCGTCGACTGATCGTGCTTGGCCCCGAAGCTGGCGTACAGCACGACGATGGGCTTGCCGTCGATCATGGCCCAATGCCGCGGCGGGACCATGATGAAGAAATCGCGAATCGTCCGGTAGAACACGTCCTTGCCGTGATCGCCGGTCAGATCGAGGACCCGCCCCGGCTCGCCGAGCCCGCGGACGCCCGTCAACAGCGTCGAGGAATCGTAGAACAGCCCGACGCGTGGCGGCGTCTTGCCCTCGGCCGCGATCCGCTCGAGCGCCTCGACCAACGGCGCCAGCCCCAACACACTGAACGCGATGGTCTCCCTCAGGTAGTTGTCGGGCGCGCCCCAATAAACCGGCACGATGAAGTCGATCCCGGCCGCCATGATGTCGCGGAGCTCCTTAAGGTGCCACGCCGTCGAATCGAAGGACACCGGTTCGGCCTTGGCGAAATGGTCTTGCAGGCCGTCGTCGGTCCAGGCGGGGTCGTCCCAGAAGTGGTGGTCCGGCCAGCGGTACCAATAGAAGTAGTGCGTGCCGACGATCTTCTGATCGAGCTTGTAGCTGCGCGAGGCCGCCCGCTCGACCCGGTCGCGCCCAGGCGGGACCAGCCGAGACGGGCAGAGCAAATATAAGTTCCTCCAAAGACTGGGGTTATGATTGTCGTCGAACGTGATGCCCGGTGTCAGACTCAGCGGCACCTCGCTCGGCGGGGCCTGCTCGGGCCGGCAGATCTTGATCACGTTGAAGCCCATGCTCCGGCCGATCACCTCCCGTCCACGGACGCGCCATTCCGACCACGGCACGCGGGCCTCGACGATGAATCCTTGATCGCGGTCGGCCCCGTTGTTGAGCGTCGTGTTCGGTTTGAGCACCGTCTTGAATTCGATCTTCGACTCAAAGCTCGGCGGCCAGACGTAGCCCGGGTACTGCGATCCGTCGCCGGTGCCCCGACCGGTGACGTTGCTGTACCCGCCGGCCGGACTGAAGCCGTACTCGAACGTCCTCGGCGTACGGTCGCGTGCGCGGGCGCGATCGACCTCGAAGAAGAACTCGATCGCGTCGTCCTTGAACACCGCGCTGCGCGGGTCGGTGTGCGTCCCTTGAACGTCGGTGTCGGTCACGTCAGCGGCGAGGTAGATGAACGCCTCGTCATAGGCGATGCGACAAGCGAATCGATCGGGGCTGATGCGCTGGTCGCCCGTGGTCCAGACGAGGGCATGTTGCCAACCGGCGTCGTCGAGTCGCCCGTCGATGACGATGTCACAACGCTTCACCGGCGTATTCTCCGCCGGCAGGTTGGCGCCGGCCCCCAGGCAGACGGTGACGGCGAGTGTGGCGCGTCTCATGATTCGCTCCTCAAATCATTGTGTCCGAT
>CAYOGX010000820.1:0-3154 GCA_964403235.1 uncultured Planctomycetales bacterium
CCGAAAAGATCTTTCGCAACGCACAGGCCATGGCCGAAGAGGGCGACGCGTTCGGCGTTTCGCTCGAGGGCAACATCCAGTCCCGGACGGGCGGCGATGGCAAGACGATCGCCAAGGCCGTGGTCCGGTCGTTGGCCATTGCCCCGCACCCTGTCAATCCCGACGCGCAGATGCGGCCGCTGCAGTTGGCGAAGGCCCTGCAGGTTGCACAGTTGGAGTTGGACTCCACCACAGACACCACAGACGGCACTCCGGCAGACCAGGACTCCGGTGAGGAACTGGGCAAAGCCGCGACATCCGCATCCGTACAGCCGCTTTCGCGCGAAAGCCTCGACGGCGGCAAGACGACCGAACTCAACACGCCCAAGGGCGGGCGCAAATCCACAGAGGACGAAGACAAGGAGAAGGCCATGGACGAGCTCCGCAAGCAGCTGGACGGCCTGTCGGAGGAGGACCTCAAGAAGGTCCTGGAGCCCTACCGCGACAAGATCGCGCCCGCCGACAAGACCGAGGAAAAGCGCCTGAACAAGGCGCTCACCGACGCCACGGAATGCCTCGACGACCTGTCCGAGGTTCTGGGCGTGGACCGGGACGCGATCCCGGCCGACGCCGATACCCTCCGTGAAAACGTCGACAACCTGGCGAAGGCCGTGGCCGAAATCCACGAGTTGTTGCCGAGTCAGGGCCAGGCGCTCATCGCGTTCGGCCACCTGGCGAAGGCCATGGGCGAGGACCTCGCGGCGTTCCGCGAGGAAGTCAACGAACGGCTGGAGGTCCTCGGACCGCTGGCCAAGGCGCTCGGCAAGCCGGCCCCGCCCCGCGGCGTGGTCGACGGTGCCCAGCCGGCCGACCATCCGGCGGAGGCCGGAGCACAAGACGGCGAGACCCTGTCGAAGTCTCAGGCAGTGCGGGCGATCTCCGCCAAGATGCTCCAGGCCCAGCAGGACGGCAACGACCAGCTCTTCACGAATCTCGGTCGGTACATCTCCGAGATGGAGGGCGAGTCGAGGCTCCAGACCATCAACAAGGCGGCGCTGAACAAGCAGCTCAACGGGCTGTTCGGAGTGGAGGTGTAGCATGGGAGGCCTTCTGTCACTCGATGAGCTCATGCCGACCGCCCACCCGTTCGTAGGGGGGACGCCGGGCGAAGCGCACGCCATGATCGATGAGTTGGTCAAGGCCATGACGGCCGGCTATCCGCCTCCGGGCGGCGCCGGCGGGACGATGGCCGGGCTCACGATCGAATCGCTCGACGGGACGATGACGTACCTCACGTCTCGTGAGCGTCACCTGAACCTCATGCGTCGGTTCCAGCGCGCGAAGGCAGTCAACATCGCCCACCAGTTCACGCAGTTGACCGGCCACGGCCACCAGCTGTCCCCGTTCATCCAGGAGGGTGGACTGCCGGGAGTGGTGAGCGACTCGACGTGGGTCCGCAACACCCGCCAGCTCATGATCGCAGCCGAACTCGGCGAGGTCACGGACGTGGCCAACGCGGTGGAGATGCAAAGCGGTGTCACCCCGCCGATGGTCGCCGAGGAAAGCAGGCGAAAGCTGCACAACATCCTGCGAAAGCTGGAGTGGTCCTGCTTCTTCGATTCCGCGGCCATCAACCCCCTCGCGTTCAACGGCTTGGCGACGCAGATCAACGCCGCGAACGTCGAGGACATGCGCGGCGCGAACCTCACGACCGACAAGATCGGCGAGCGGGTGGTGAGCATCCTGAACGCCGGTGGTCCTCTACCGCATGCGGCGTTCATGAGCTTCGGCGTGCAGGATGCACTCGGCCAGATGGGCGGGTCGCACCTGATCCTGGACAGACCGGACGGCAGCCGCGGCGGTGACTCGACGCTGGGCATCATGGCCAAGGGCCAGAGGACCGTGGGTGGCCCCGTGCCGTACGAGGGATCGTACTTCTTGCAGCCGACGTTCCTGACCGCAGGCGCAATCGGCGCCGCGGCCACGCGTCCGGCGGCTCCGCTGCTGACCTCGGCCATCGCGGGCGCATCCGCCACGTCCAACTTCGTGGCGGCCGATGCCGGCAACTACCGCTACGAGATCGCGGCGGTCGGGCTCAACGGTCGGTCGACGTCTCTGGCGGTCGCCCCCGTGGCGGTTGTCGCGGGCGACGGCGTCACGTTCACGATGAACGACGCGGGCATCACGGACGTCGTCTACTACGAGGTGTACCGGAGCGATCGCAACGGTGCCGCGGCCACGAACAAGTTCATGACCAGGGTCGCCTTCACCGGTCTGCCGACGGTGTTCGTCGACGACAACGACGACATCCCCGGGACCTCGTGGTGCTTCCTACTGAATTTCGATCTGGACATCACCGAGTTCGCCCAGTTGGGCGTGGGTCCGGTCAAGGTGCCGATCGCGAAGACGGCGCTGAGCGAACGGTTCTGCATCGTCCTGGTGGGCGCGTTGATCGTGAAAGCGCCCACACAACTGTGGGCGTTCAAAAACTGTGCAGAGACAGTCATTCCGTAACGGGCGGCGGGCCTCGGGCCCGCTGACATAGCGCCGACCTGGGCCTAGCCCGGGTCGCGGAGGACCACGATGGGATCTTTCAGTTTGCCGACCGATATGGTCTCCGCGGCGCTGTCGGAGGTCGAGCTTCGTAGGCTCGAGGCCGCCGACCGCCACGAACGCAAATTCTACCGCACGCGCCGGTCCAATCTCTTGGGGATGGGGCCGACGTACGACTCGCTGTTCGATCTGGTCACGGCGCACTCGAACGAGCTGATCGATGGTCGGCTCTACTGGGTGCAGACCGAGCCCACCGAGGACGCGCTCAACGACCTGATTGCGGACCTCACTCTACAGTACGAAGCGCACCGCGTGGACGGAGCGGTCCATGCGGGCGCCGATGGCGTGAACACGCTGGTCGCCAATGGTGGCGCGGCCGTCTACGTGTACGGCGACATCGGTGCGCAGCGCACGCAGCTCAACGCGATCAAGGCCGCGTTCAACGCCCATGCCCCGACGGTGGCGGGCCCCGTGCACGCCGCAGCCGACAACGACAACGTGTGCTTGCAGGCGGACGTCGCGGCCGGTGACAAGACCGGTGCATGGCTCCTGGCTAATGCTCTGCGCGTGGCTTTCGCCGCGCACTGGGCGGACACCGCGGCACACACGATCGCGGACGTGA
>CAYOGX010000821.1:0-3153 GCA_964403235.1 uncultured Planctomycetales bacterium
CTGGTGGGCCCGGGAGATCCCGCACACGATCTGGATGCGGTCTTCCAGACCCAGACCTGGCGGCACACCTCAGCGGGGACCCCCCAACAAACCTTGCTGCACCTGCGGACCGAGTCCTCGATCGACGTGGTGCTCATCAGGCCCGGCGCGGAGCTCGAACCGTACACGGATCTGTGCAGGTACATGAAGCTCGAGCCGAGCACGTCCCTCGTGTCGGTGGTCTTCGTCCTGGACCACGGCGATGCTGAGGACCGTACCGCCGTTTACGAGGCCGGCGCCGACGACTGCATCGAGCTCCCCGCCCAGCCTAACGAGATCACCGCGCGACTCCGCAAGGCCGTTCGCATAAAGCGCGCCACGGACTCGCTGGAAGACGCCGGTCGGATGGTCGTGTCCCTCGCCAGTGCGATCGAAGGCAGAGACTCCTACACCTGTGGTCACGTCGAGCGCGTCGCCACCTACGCGCTCGAAATCGCCAAGCGATTCGGCCTGGATCCCGAGGCACTGTCCGTACTCAGAACCGGCGCGCTGGCCCACGACATCGGCAAGGTGAGCGTCCCCGACCACATCCTCAACAAGCAGGGCGAGCTCACCGACCAGGAAACGGACATCATCAAGCGGCACCCGCTGACCGGATACGACATCCTCCAACCGCTGCGGACGTTCAAGGGGGTGTTGCCCATCGTTCGCTGGCACCACGAGAAACCCAACGGGACCGGCTATCCCGACGGACTGGCGGGTCAGGACCTGCCCCTCCTGCCCCGGATCGTGGCCGTCGCCGACTGCTTTGACGCGATGAGCACCAACCGGCCCTATCGCACGGCGATGCACCTGGAGCGGTGCAAGGCCGTCCTGAACGAATCCGCCGCCAGCGGTGACCTGGACGCCGACGCCGTCGCCGCCTTGGTCGGCATTCTCGATCAGGGGGCCGCTGCGCTGGCGGCCATTCCCGCCGTCAGGGCCACCGATTCGATCATGCTCGCCGACAATCCCACGGCGGCCGTCGGCCACTGATAAGCATCCCCGCTAGTTCCTGCGCGTCGAGCCACGGCCAAGATGGCCGTGCCCTGAGACGGACCCCCTGTCGCGCGGCCAGCTTGGCCGTGCAAGACAAGCAAGCCCCCAAGACGCGCAGCGTCTAACTGAATGCGTATAAGATACCGGTTGCCCCCGGGATCGGGCATACAGAGCCCGCCAGCCGGCATCCGGTTCAGCCGGGGTAATCCGAGAGGGGTGCCGAGGAGCTGCTGAGATGTTCCTACCGACTATCGAGCCCGTCGTCCTGCTCGGACTGATAGCATTGGTGACGGTCCCCACGGCCCGGGGGGCGTCGGTGGAGCCGGGCGCGTCGAGCGTGGGACACGCAGGCGCCGTGCTCTGGCGAGAGGTGAGGATTCCCGAGGCGTTCCTGGCCGCCGCCCGGGTCAAGGGTCACCCGCTTCGCTACGGCGGCGACCTTCGGCTGGGCGATCTGACGGGCGACGGCCGGGCCGATCTGCTGGTATTCCGCTGCGATCAGGCCAGCGCGCTCAAGCCGTGTTTCCTCGGTGCGTTCGGCCTCAACGGGCGGGCGCTGTGGCAGGTCGGCGCGGGCGGCACGCAACCCCTTCGACCTGGGCCGGTGGCCATCCACGACATCGACGGCGACGGCCCCAGCGAGGTCATCTGCTTCTATCAGGACCCGTCCATCAAGGCGGACAAGAAATCCCTGGCCGACGTCATCGTGCAGATCCGCGAGGGACGTACCGGCAAGGTCAAGCGCCAGGCCGCGCCGCCCGGGCTCCGTCAGCGCAAGGGATGGGGACCGAACTGGTGCCACCAGCGGATCCTCGTCTGTAATCTCCGCGGGCGGCCCGCGGCCCAGGATTTCATCGTCAAGCTCGGCGACACGATCGTGGCGTTCGATGATGGGCTGAGCGTCCTGTGGACGTACCAGATTCGCTGGAACGACTACGGGCGGTGCTCGGCCTACATCCCGGCGGTCGGCGACATCGACGGCGACGGCCGCGACGAGGTCAACGGCGGGTACTTCCTACTCGATTCCGACGGCACGCCGCTCTGGGAGAAGCCGCTGGGACCGCACATGGATTCGGTCGCCATCACCGAATGGGACGGCGGGCGGATGCGGGCGATCTGCTCGGGCGGCGGACACGTGATGGACGAGCGTGGAAGGCCGGTCCTCGCGCTCGGTCCGAAGCTCGTCCCGCACGGCCAGGAGGCGCGGGTGGCCGACGTCCTGCCCGAATCGCCCGGGCCAGAGATGGTCATCCGGTACAACGGCCACACACCCGACGTCATGGTCGTCAGCAATGCCGGCAAGATCGTCCGGCGGTTCAAGCTGAATAGCTCGCCGAACGAGACGGGCATGGAGGCCGTCTACTGGAACGGGCTCAACGCCCCCGCGCTGCTCTACAACGGCGGGTTGCTGTTCGACGGCCACGGCCGAGTGGCCGTCAACCCGCCTGGCCTGCCCAAGCCCGTCGGCGATCCCAAGATGGGCTGGTACCACTGCATCCCCGCCGACGTCTGCGGCGACCAGCGCCAGGAGATGGTCCTGTACAACCCGTGGACCCCGTCGGTCTACATCTACACCCCCGACCCGCTCGACGAAGTCGCGTACACCCGCTACCGCCCCGGCCCGCGGCAGTATAATGTGCGGTTGATGGACTGAGCCGGCAGGCCGGTTATTCTCCCACGAGGGATCGCGGGAGCGTGATGTTGCGATCTGGCGAATGACGATAGTATAAGCAGAGCGTGAGGCCCCAACGGGCCGTGTCGCGGGGTTGCAACGCGACAGCGCATCGGTATCATAACCGGCAGAATGGAGTCTGCGAGGGTTGCCAGGATGGCCAGGAAACCTGCATCAAAACGGCGCGTCAAGGCGAAGCGCAAGAAGACCACCAAGGGCAAAGATCAGCTCACCTTTCGCTTCTCCCCCGGCAAGGACCCTAGGGGCGGTGGTGCTATCAAGGCGAAGGACGCGCCTGCCGCTGCCAAGGCGCGCCCGTCGGTCGCTCCGTCCGGCGGTACGGGCGGGCAGGCGGCGTCGGGGCGGGGCCGGCGAGCCGCCGGCGGACGGACGGCGGAGCAGATGGCGCGGGAGCAGCGCGACATCTCCGTCAGCGAGTTCTTCGCCAAGAACCGGCACCTGCT
>CAYOGX010000822.1:0-3151 GCA_964403235.1 uncultured Planctomycetales bacterium
CCCGTCGTCGGCTCGTCGAGGATGTAGACCGTCTTGCCCGTCGTCGGCCGGCCCAACTCGGCCGCCAGCTTGACCCGCTGCGCCTCCCCGCCCGACAGCGTCGGGGCCGACTGACCCAACTGCACGTACGACAGCCCTACATCCGCCAGCGTCTCCAACATCCGCCGGACCTTGGGGACGGCCTCGAAATGCCGCAACGCCTCGCTGACCCGCATCTCCAGCACGTCGGCGATGTTCTTGCCGCGGTATCGAACGGCCAGCGTCTCAGTGTTGTAGCGGTGGCCGTTGCACTCCTCGCACGTCACCCACACGTCCGGCAGGAAATGCATCTCGATGCACACCTGCCCGTTGCCCGAGCACCCCTCGCACCGCCCGCCCGGGCGGTTGAAACTGAACCGCTCAGCGTTGTAGCCCCGCACCCGGCTGTCCGGCAGTCGGGCGAACAGGTCGCGCATCAGATCAAACACGCCCGTGTACGTGGCCGGGTTGCTCGACGGCGAGTTGCCGATCGGCTGCTGGTCCACGTTGATGATCTTGTCCACCAACTCGATACCGCGGATCGCCTCGTGCGCCCCCGGCGTCAACCGCGCACGATGGAGCCGGTGCGCCAACACGGGGTACAGGATCTCGGTGATCAGCGAGCTCTTGCCCGACCCCGACACGCCCGTGACCGCGATGAACCGGCCCAACGGCAGGTCGGCGTCGATGTTCTTGAGATTGTGATGCCGCGCCCCGACGACGGTCAGCCACCGGCCGTTGTCGCGCCGGTCATCACCATGATCGTCAACCGGCGGGGCGTCGTCAGGTGGCTCGCGTCTGACGGTCTCGACGCCGCGGCGATTCGTCGGGACCGCGATCGCCTCCCGGTCCGACAGGTACTTACCCGTCAGCGACCCGCGGGCCCGACGCAACCGGCCCGGTGGGGCGGCCGCGACGATCCGTCCGCCGTCCACGCCCGCTCCGGGCCCGAAATCGAGCACCCGGTCGGCGCTGTCGATCACCTGGCGGTCGTGCTCCACCAGCAGCAGCGTGTTGCCCAGATCGCGAAGTCTGCTCAGCGCGGCGATCAACCGGGCGTTGTCGCGCGGGTGCAGCCCGATCGTCGGCTCGTCCAGGACGTACAACACCCCCGTCAGCCCGCTACCGATCTGGCTGGCCAGGCGGATCCGCTGCGACTCGCCCCCCGACAGCGTCGGCGCCGGGCGATCCAGCGTCAGGTACGCCAACCCCACGTCGACCAGAAACCGCAGCCGCGACCTGATCTCGTTGAGCAGCTCACCGGCGATCTGGCGCCGGCGCCGATCCAGCGGCAGCCGCTCGAAAAAGGATAGACACTGATCCAGCGGCATCGAGCAGACCTCGACGATGGTGCGGCCGCCGACGCGGACCGCCGACGCCTCCGGTCGCAACCGGCTCCCGCCGCACCGCGCACAGGCCACGTCGGTCGCCAGATGTTCCAGCCGCTTTCGATAATGCCAACTCGCCTTGGTGGCCTCGTCGATTGCGGGGAAGAACCCCTTCCACTGAAAACGCACGCCCCCGAACACCTCGCCCGCGTCGATCCACGCCTCGCCCGTGCCGTGCAGGACCGCGCGCTGTTGATCGGGCGTCAGGTCTTTCCACGGCTGATGCAGGTTCAGCCCGACGTGGTCGGCCAGTTGCTCGACCATCCGCATCAGCGTCGGGTTCGCCTCCAGCCGGTCCCAGCCGGCCAGGGCCCCATCGGCGATTGACCGGTTCGGCTGCAGCACCACGGCGGCCGCCTTCGCGCCGCGCTCGGTGCCCAGCCCCTCGCAGGCCTCGCACCAGCCCAGACGGCTGTTGAACGAGAAATGGTGCGGCGTCAGCTCCTCATAGCTCGTCCCGCACCGATCGCACGCGAAATGCTGGCTGAACCGCAGGTCGTCGCCGGCCGGGGCGCTGCGTTTTTGTGTCCTGCCGTCCGATGCCGGCTTGGCGTCAGCGTCCCGCGGCGCCTGCTGGACCACCAGCCGGCCGCCACCCACCGACAGGGCCATCTCGATCGACTCGGTGATCCTCGCCCGTTGCACCGCCTGGACGATCACGCGATCCACCACGACCTCGACCTCGTGACGCCTGCGGCGGTCGATGTCGATCGCCTCGGTTAGCTCGTGCACCCGCCCGTCGACGCGGACCCGCGCGAACCCGTTGGCCCGCTGCCGCTCGAACAACTGTTCGTACGTCTCGTTCCCCGCCCGCTCGATCGGGCCCAGCAGCAACAACCGGTTGCCCGCCGGCAGCGTCAGGACGCGATCGACGATCTCGTCCACCGTCTGCGTGCCGATGGGCACGTCGCACGCGGGGCAATACGGCTGGCCGATCCGCGACCACAGCACGCGCAGGTAGTCGTAGATCTCCGTTACCGTCCCGACCGTCGATCGCGGGCTCCGCGCGGCCGCCTTCTGCTCGATGCTGATCGCCGGTGACAGCCCGTCGATGCGGTCCACCTTCGGTTTCTGCAACTGACCCAGGAACTGCCGCGCGTAGGCGCTGAGCGACTCGACGTATCGGCGCTGGCCCTCCGTGTAGACCGTATCCAGCGCGAAGCTGCTCTTGCCGCTGCCCGAGACGCCGCTGCACACCGTGATCTTCTCGCGCGGCACGTCGACGGTCAGGTCCTTCAGGTTGTGCTGCCGCGCCCCGACGACGGTGATGTTCCGGACCCGGCCGTTGCCGCCCGGCTGCTTCGATGCCGCCGCCGGTCTTCGGCGCACCGACTTCATCCGGGTGCGTCGACCCGTCTTTGACGTCTGCAACACTTGCCGAAGCACCCGACCCGTGTACGTATCGGTCTTGCCCGCCTGTTCGGGCGTCCCGGTCGCGACCACGTACCCGCCGCCCTCGCCGCCCTCGGGACCCAGATCGATGACCCAGTCCGCCGTCTTGATCACGTCTAGGTTGTGCTCGATCACGACCACCGTGTTGCCCGCGTCGACGAACCCGTGCAGGACGGCCAGCAGCCTGACGATGTCGTCGAAATGCAGCCCCGTCGTCGGCTCGTCGAGCAGGTACAGCGTCCGGCCGGTCGAGACCTTGACCAGCTCGCGGGCCAGCTTGATCCGCTGGGCCTCGCCTCCCGACAGCGTCGTCGACGACTGGCCCAGCTTCAGGTAGTCCAGCCCGACGTCGT
>CAYOGX010000823.1:0-3130 GCA_964403235.1 uncultured Planctomycetales bacterium
ACAACGTTCCACACTACCCTCTACAGGGCACCGAGGCGTGGCGAAAGCGGTACAAACACCTGCCCGCCCCGCGAAGGATGTACGCGGCGTTCGTTTCGACGCTTGACGAGCGTATCGGTCGTGTCGTTGCGAAGCTCGAGGCGCTCGGGCTGCGCGACAAGACACTGATCATCTTCCAGTCCGACCACGGGCATTCGACGGAGGAGCGAACGTTCTTCGGCGGCGGGAACGCGGGGCCCTACCGCGGCGCCAAGGGCTGTCTCTTTGAGGGCGGGTTGCGCATCCCGGCCATCGTCTCGATGCCCGGCACGGTCCCGCAGGGCGAAGTCCGCGACCAGATGGTCACCGGATGCGATTGGCTGCCGACAATCGCGGCGTTCTGCGGCGTGCCATTGCCCGAGTGCAAGCTGGACGGCAAGAGTCTCGTGGGCGTCATCAAGTCGGCCGAGGCGCCCAGTCCCCACAAGACGTTCTACTGGCAGCTCGGCCGAGGCAAGGGGGCTCAGTGGGTGGTCCGGCAGGGGGACTGGAAGCTGCTCGGCAACCCCCGCGACCGAAGCAACAAGGCCCCGATCACCAAGGACGACCGGCTGTTCCTGTGCAATCTGGCCGAGGACATCAGCGAAATGAAGAACCTCGCGAAGCAACACCCCGAGGTGGTGGCCCGGCTGAAGGCCCTGCAAGAGAAGTACGCCAAGGACATCCGACGCGAGTGACGAGGCCGGCAGTGTTCCGGCCGCGCCGGATGCGCCGGCCGCTCGCAACGGGTTAGAGCGCCGCCGGTCGCCGAGAGAAACGGCACATGGCCATAGAGACCCCAGACACGAGACGCAGGGAATGAACCCGTTGCACCGAGTTTGGATTGGCGCGGCGACGCTGACATTGGCCTGTCTTTCTGCGAAGGCAGCGGTGCCGTCGCGGCCAAACGTCCTGATGATCGTCTCGGAGGACCACTGCCCGAACCTGGGATGTTATGGCGACCGTATCGCACGGACCCCGCGTCTGGACCGACTCGCGGCCGAAGGGGTTCGGTTTTCGCGTGCCTTCGTGACCCAGGCGGGGTGCAGCCAGTCGCGGAGCAGCATCCTGACCGGCCTGTACCCCCACCAGAACGGACAGATCGGCCTGGCCACGCATAAGTACACGATGTACCGCAAGGACACACCCAACATCCCGGCCTTGCTCAAGAAGGCCGGCTACCGCACGGGCATCATCGGCAAGCTCCACATCAATCCGCCCTCGGCGTTTCCGTTCGACCTCAACTGGAACGACCGCAAGTTCATCAGTTTCGCGAAGCGTGACGTGCGGAAGATCGCCAGCGTCGCCGGTCAGTTTATGGCGACCTCGCCGACGCCGTTCTTTTTGTCGGTCAATTACCCCGACGCGCACGTGCCGTTCCACAAGCAGCAAAAGGGCCTTCCGGCCGAGCCCCTCGGCCCCGGTGACGTGGCACCGCTGCCGTGGCTTCCCGTCGACACGCCGAGGATCCGCAAGCACCTGGCCAATTACTACAACTGTCTCAGCCGACTCGATACGGGTATCGGAATGCTGCTCGATGAACTGGCGCGGTCCGGCAAGGCGGCACAGACGCTCGTGATCTTCTTGAGCGACCACGGTGCCCAGTTCTCGCGGGGCAAGATGACCTGCTATGAGCCGGGACTTCGTGTCCCGCTGATCGTCCGTTGGCCGGGCCACGCCGAGGCCGGGCGGGTGCGCGACGAGTTGGTCTCCACGATCGACCTGATGCCGACGATCCTCGAAGCGACCGGCCTGACCGCGCCGAAAGGCCTGCCAGGGGCATCGCTCCTGCCGCTGATGAAGGGCCGGCCGGTCGCGTGGCGCAAGTATCTCTTTGCCGAGCACACCGTGCACTACCCGCCCACGTACTTCCCCCAGCGATCCGTCCGTGACGACCGCTACAAGCTGATCGTGAACCTCTTGCGAGATCGTCACAACCCTTTGGCGGACACATACCTTCAGCGCGGCTGGGACCTGGCTCGGCCAGCGATCGCCAAGCTGGAGCCACCCTTTCGCCGAGCCTGGCAGACGTTCGCGCATCCACCGACGGTCGAGCTCTACGACCTGAAGGCCGATCCGTACGAGATGAACAACTTGGCCGACAGGCCCGAGCACGCCGCCACGGTCAAGCGTTTGGGCGACAAGCTGACCGCCTGGCAGAAACAGACGGCCGATCCCCTCGCTGATCCGGCGAAGCTCGACAAGCTCACGCATGAGCACGACTCGCTCGATCCGAGCTACCGGAAAGACGCGGGCTTCAGGTGGCGGTATCCTACGTACATGCAGTGATCAAAGCGGACGGCCGCACAGGAGCGGCGGCATGGGCACGGACAGCATAGCTCCAATCCCCTCCGCCTTGATCTTCGGCGCCGATCTGACGTTCTTCGGTCCCTACGTCGAGGCGGCCGGGCGGCAACGCGATTGAGAAAGCAGGCGTGTCTGGGCGCGAATCCTGCGCGGTCGGGGCACAGTCGGTTACCGGCCTCGTCGATTCGCTTCGGCGTAAAGAACGGACGGGGCGGTCACGTCGTCGAACGCAAAGGGCGTCTTGACGCGGCTCAGGTCGTTGCCGATGGCTGAGATCCGGGTGGACTTGCCCTGGAGGCGCAAGAACGCCTTTGCAGTGGCAGGGCAGGTGCAGCCGCGGATCAGGGCGGTGCGAACGTTGTCGAGCACGATGAGTGCCTTGGCGTCGGGGACAGTCCGGGCGTTGAGCGATTCGACGCTGAGGTGCTGCACGTCGTCGCAGATGAGCGCGGGACGGGCGTCGGGCTTGGCGAGTTGCAGGTCGATGTTGCGGAAGGTGAGGCCATCGACATGTCGGCAGTAGAAGCCGTAGGCGGGCAGCACGCCGAACATGGTGGACTCGGGATACTTCTGCGGAAGCTCGGGGACGGTCCTGTCGGCGTCCTCTTTGGCCCCGCCGCCGCGAAACGTGATCTTGATGTCGCAGAGCGTGACGTTTTCGATGGGGTGACCCGGCAGCCCCGTGATCGAGCATCCGATGCGGCCGGCGTCCGTGGCAATGATGTTGCTGAGGATCACGTTCTTGAAAGTGCCCACGTCCGGCTTGGGCATGCCCTTCTTGAAGGTTCGAGCCCGGTTACCGAGT
>CAYOGX010000824.1:0-3126 GCA_964403235.1 uncultured Planctomycetales bacterium
TGCCCTGGCCCGGCTCGCTGTGGACGTGGAGCGTGCCGCAATGTCCCTGGACGATCCGGCGTGTGGCCGGCAGGCCCAGGCCCGTGCCTTCGCGCTTGGTCGAGTAATAGGGGTGGAAGATCTTGTCCAGGTCTTCGGTGCCGATGCCGTGGCCCGTGTCGATGACCTCGATGCGGGCATGGGGCGTCTGCCCACACGCGTCCGGCTCGGTTTCGGCGCTGGTACGAACCATGAGCTCGCCGCCGTTGTCCATTGCCTGCTGGGCGTTGAGAAACAGGTTGAGCAGTGCCTGCTTGAGTTTGTCCGGGTCGATTTGGCAGATCAACGGCTCGGGCCACAGCGTTGCCCGCACCTGAACGTTTTGGGCCAGCGCCTGCGGGCGAAAGAACACCAGCACGTCGTCGACCAGTTCGTTGAGGTTGGTGGGGGTCCGGTGGAGCTCCTGCCGGCCGATGTACTGCAGGAAGTCGTCGAGGATATCTTGGAGCCGGTCGGCCTCGGTGCGGAGCGTCTCGATCTTGGCCAGGCTCCGCCGGCACAGGTCAGATTCGACCGCTTCGGTAGCCTCACGCCAGTCTTCGGTCAGCAGTTGGAGGTTGACCTTCAGGGTGGACAGGGGGTTGCGGATCTCATGGGCCAGCCCCCCCGTCAGTGTGGCCAGTTCGGCCAGCCGGCCGGCGGCCTCGGACGCGTCGGCCGCGACCTGATCGTCCCGCGATCGGCCCTGACGCGCGAAACGGGCCCGAACGGCCAGCCAGGTCAAGCCGGCCCCGACTACCAGGCCGACCGCCAACACGATCACGACCCCAACCGGATTCGACCAGGTCTGGTGGAGGATGTTGGCGTGGATCACCGCGGGTCCTCCTGGACCGACGGGCGTGTCGGACGCCAGACCGATCGTCTGCCGGTGAGTACACCTTGGATCCGGCCCCCTCCGGTACGGCGGCGGCTCGGATCGGGCTTGATGCGCTGTCGCGTTGTTGCGTCCCGGGCCACTCTGGACGACGGGCGCACCGTTCGGGTTACTCGGTCGCCTGTCGGCGTGAGAGCTTCACGCGGCCCTGCTCGTCGATGGCAATGACCTTGACGTCGACCTCGTCACCGAGTTTGACCACATCGTTGACGTTGCGGACGTACTCGTTCGACAGCTCGCTGATGTGGCACAGGCCTTCCTGGCCGGGCGCCAGCTCGATGAACGCACCGAAGTCCTTGATGCTCACCACGCGTCCCTGGTAGATCTTGCCGATCTTGACGTCCTCGGTGATCAGCTGGATCTGTTCGAGGGCGGCCTCGGCGCCCTTCGCGTCGGTGCAGGCCACCTGGACCGTCCCGTCGTCTTGGATGTCGACCGTCGCGCCGGTCTCGGCCTCGATCCCACGGATCCCCCGCCCGCCCGGGCCGATCACCTTGCCGATCTTTTCCGGATCGATCTTGATCATGAACAGACGCGGTGCCCACCGGCTGATCTCGGGTCGCGGCGCCTTGATCGCCCCCAGCATCTCACGGAGTAGCTTGAGCCGCGCCTGACGCGCCTGCTCGAGCGCCTCCCGGATGATGTCCTGGGTCAGCCCGCGGATCTTCAGGTCGAGCTGGGCCGCGGTGATGCCGTTCTGCGTGCCGGCCACCTTGAAATCCATGTCCCCGTAGTGATCCTCCTCGCCCGCGATGTCGGTCAGGAGCACGTGCTTCTGGTCGTTATGGAACATGCCGATGCTGATGCCCGCGACGGGGTCCTTGATTGGCACGCCGGCGTCCATCATGGCCAGTGTGCCCCCGCAGACGCTGGCCATGCTGCTCGATCCGTTCGACTCGAGGATGTCGCTGACGACGCGGACGGTGTAAGGGAAGTCCTCGGGCACGGGGAAGACGGCATCGAGGGCCTTTTCGGCCAGGGCGCCGTGGCCGATGTCGCGGCGGCTGGGTCCCCGCGGCATCTTGACCTCACCGACGGAGAAGGACGGGAAGTTGTAGTGCAGGTAGAATCGCTTTCGATATTCCTCGCCGAGGTCGTCGACGGCCTGCTCGTCCCGGGAGGTCCCCAGTGTGGCCGCCACCAAGGCCTGGGTCTCGCCCCGCGCGAAGATCGCCGACCCATGCGTCCTCGGCAGGACGCCCACCTCGCAGCTCAGCTCGCGAATCTCGTCCAGCGCCCGACCGTCCGGGCGTTTCCCCTCGTTGAGGACCAGGTCCGCGACGACCTCCTCCTCGACCTTCTCGAGGATGTTGAACACGTCGGCGCGTTCGTAGGGCAGGTCTTCTGCGTTCTCGGGGGCCAGCTCGTCGAGGATCTGTTGTCGGAGCTCCTCGCAGGCTCGCTGACGCTCGAGCTTCAGGCCGCCCGCCGTCTTGCGCTTACAGAACTCGTCCCTCGCCATCGAGCGGACCTTCTCGATCAGCTCGGTGTTGGGCTCGGGCGGCTGCCAGGGCTTTTCGGGAGCGGCCTTTTCGGCCAGCTCGGCGATCATGTCGCAGATCTGCTTGACGTGCTGGTGTCCGAACTCGATGGCGTCGGCGACGATGTCCTCGGGGACCTCTTTAGCGGCCACCTCGAGCATGTTGACCTCGTCGTGATGGCCGGACACGATCATGTCGAGCTCGCTGTCCTTCATCTGACTGGCAGTGGGGTTGATGACCAATTCGCCGTCGATCCGTCCGACGCGGACCGTGCCGGTGGGTGTGGTGAACGGAATGGGCGAGAGGACCAGACACGCCGATCCGCCGATCATGGCCAGGGTGTCCGGATCGTTCTCCAGATCGGCCGACAGGACGAACACCTGGATCAGCAGGTCGTCGCAGTAGCCCTCGGGGAACAGCGGCCGGATCGGGCGGTCGATCAGCCGCATGGTGATCGTTTCCTTGTTCGTCGGGCGGCCCTCGCGCTTGATGAACCCTCCCGGGAACTTGCCCGCGGCGTACATCCGCTCGCGATAGTCGACCGTCAACGGAAAGAAGTCGATGCCCTTGCGTGGTTCGGTCGCCACCACGGCGGCCAAGATCACGGTGTCGCCATAGCGAATCGTCACCGCGCCGTGGGCCTGCTTGGCCACCTTGCCCGTCTCGATAGACAACAACCTGCCGCCAATGTCCTTCTCAACCTTGAACGATATCATCAGCCTGCTCCATTAC
>CAYOGX010000825.1:0-3120 GCA_964403235.1 uncultured Planctomycetales bacterium
CCCCTTGAGCGCCAGGTACAGGAAGGCGTCGTCCCAGGCGGCATAGGTGGTCGTCTGGCTCTGGTACACGTCATTGTCCGAAACGAGCGAGTCGTTCGAGTAGCCCCAATGGTTTGTCACAACCGTCCATCCTTCACCCTCGCCGATCGAGCCGTCGACCGTCGGCGTCGCTTTCATGATCCGGTCGTTGATCGGATACGCCGGATTGAGGTCAACCCCGTCGGGAGTGCCATCAAGGTCAGTGTCCGTCACCGTGAGAGTGGTGTTGTGGTGCACCAGGGCCATCGCCTCGTCGAGATCGCTCAGGCCGTCGTCGTCCGTGTCAGCCAGGGCGGCCGAACTGCCGAGCGTGGCTTCCGTGATGCTCAGCGGGTTCGTCAGGCCGCCCGGGCTGGAATCAGGCACACCGTCATTGTCCGCGTCGGGCGCGGCCATGATCTTCGTGTACGGTGTCCGGACCGCAGTGAAATTGACGGGCCGCATGTTGCGCAGGATCTGACCGTTGATCGAGAAGTCCTCCCCCAGCCCGTTCGGGACGGCCCACAAGCCGTGGCAGAACTCGTACTTCTTCATGCCGCACTGGGAGTAGATGCTGTCGATCGTGTGGTTGATCTCGTGGATCGGCACGAAATCGTTCTGCGTCACCCACTGGCACTTGCCGATGGCCCGCCCGAACAGGCTGGCGCCCCCGCCGAAGTTGCCGTTGAAGCAATACGAGGCGGCATGCACCGCATCGAAGTCGTCGGCGGCCCCGTAGCCCGCAGCCGACAGGTCGCTCTCCATCACGCCCACCCCGAGCCCGAAGCTGCCGTCGGTAATGTTGCGGTCAATCTCGACGATCGTGTAGTCGAGCCAGAGCCTGAAGCCGCTGTTGCGCCAGTAGAACGCGCTGATCATCGCATAGCGGTCCTGCGCGGCCTCGAGCTGCGCCGCAGACATCGGCACGTAGTTGGCCCCCGAATCCGTGTCGAGGTAGATCATCCCCACGGCCTTGAGCCGGGTGAACTGCATCTCGCCCGGCGCCACGCCTGTGTTCAGCAGGTCCTCCGGCGTCCAGCGCTGGGTGCCGTCAAACGAATCGGGAAACGACACGCCGTAATAGAGCCGCGTATTCGGCGTCATGCCGGACGCGACGACCTCGTGAAAGGTCGTCGGGGTCGGATCGGTCACCTCCGTGCCGTACTGGCTCGTCGTCCCGGTGCGGACGCTGCTCGGCCCCGGTTCCACCGTCTGCCAGCGGAACGTGACGCTGCCGCCCTGGGCAATGACCTCCAGGCCGCTCAGCGGCGGGGCAAAGCTGGCGTCGGTCTTGACGATCCGGCCGTTGAGCGGATCGGTCAGCACAATCGCGCCGTCGCCGCGCAGCGCCACGCCGCCCTGGATGCGTCCCAGGTCGTCGAGGCCGCCCGTATAGTGCTCGCTGATGAGCTCGTCGCCCGCCTTCAGCAGCCGCAACCGCCCGTCGAAGTACGTATAGGCATTCCCCGGGTCCTCGCCGGCGATGTACAGGTCGCCGTTGGCCCTGAACGCGAGGCCGTTGGGCCGGTACACCGCCAGGTACGTGCGCACGTAGGTCCCGCCGGCGTCGAAAACCTCGAGACGCTGGTTGCCGAAATCCGCAACGTACACGTGGCCGCTGACCGGATTGACCGCGACGTTCATCGGCTGGTCGAAACCCGTGTGGTCCCGCTTGACGACGCCCGTCGTGCCGACGATCCCGCCGGTCCCCCACGTCGCATCGATCGTCCCGTTCGCGTTGAAACGCTGGACGCGCTCGTTGCCCGTGTCGGCCACGTAGATCTTGCCCGTGGCGGGGTCAACGGTGATTCCCTGCGGTGCGCTGAACTCCCCCGCCGCCGTGCCCGACGAGCCGAACTGCGCTTGATAGACACCGGTGCTGTCGAACACCTGCACGCGGTCGTTGCCCGTGTCAACAACGTAGATGGTGTCGGCCAAAGCGACGTCCACCGCCACGTCCCACGGCGAGTCGAACTCGCCGTGACCGGTGCCCTCCGTACCGAAGCTGAACAGCTCCGTGCCGTTGACGTCGAACACCGTGACCCGGTCACCGTCCGCCTCGGCCACGATCGTCCGATTCGACGAGTCGGTCTCGATGCCCTGCGGCCCGGCGAGCGCCGTGATGCCCATCCCGGCAAAGTAGTCGGCCTGGATCTCACCCAGTGTCCGCGCGCGGTCCGAAATGCGGAACTCCTCGAACGTCGCCAACGCTTCCTGAGTGCCGGACGTCGAGCATCCGACCACAAGGTACGTGAGCGAAAACTCGGAGAGATAGACGCCGTCATCGCGCGACCGGACGAGCTGCCCGTCAACGTAGAACCGCATCTCGCCCGTCGTGCCGTTCCACGTGGCCGCGATGTGGTACCAGTTGCCGGCCACCCACCCGGCGCCGCTCGAGGCGAACCCCCGCTCGACGTTCGTCTCCACTTCGGGCGTCTCCGGATTGTCACCCCACATGATGAACCGGAGATTGTTCGCCCCGTCAATGGAGAGAATCATCCCGTTGTTAAAGCTGTTGCCGCACCGGAAGAAGTTGTGGGTCGTCGAGTCGTCGTTGCCGTTCCAGTCCGGCTTGATCCAGAACTCCACCGTCCCCTCGGTGCTGACGATGTTGCCGCTCTGCGAGTAGTAGATGTAGCCCGGATCGCCCGTGTGCACCGCCTGGCCGCTGAGCCCCGTCTCGAACGACGTGCCACTGCTGCCGGTCGGTGTCTCCCCGTCCTCGCCGCCGAGATCACCGTCGAACCGCAACAACAACAGCGTGTCGGCATCGTTCGGCAACTCGATCGCCGTTGCGCCCGCCTGCAGCGGGCAAAGACCGAGCAACGCGCCGGTGACCACAGCACACAGCAGCTCTCTCATCGTGCTCATTCCCATATCTCAATCCTGTAACGGCCACAAGCACAAGGACATACGACCCCCCTTCCTGTGCCCGGTCATCAAGCCGCCCGCCTTGTGAGCGCCCTCGGCCAGGGATGAACCGCACCGGGCACCTTGTGTCATAACTATAGCAGCAAACGGAGATTGCGTCAAGACACGACCTCCCGATGGTGGAGTACCAAAGATTGTGTAATTTCGCGGGCCGGTATAGGAATGGGTGTG
>CAYOGX010000826.1:0-3116 GCA_964403235.1 uncultured Planctomycetales bacterium
CTGTGGGGCTGCGACCATGGCGGCCAAATGGCGGCCGATCGGAAGGACCCACGCGCGATGCCCACTGCCAAGACCACCGGCCTGTTTCACGAGCAGATCAACCCGCCGACGGAGCGGTTCCCGCGGTGTCATTGCTCGTGCATCATCGAGCTGCCGAGCGGAGACCTGCTGACGTGTTGGTACGCGGGCGAGGACGAGGCCCGACCGGACGTCGCCGTCGTCATTTCCCGGAAGCCCAAGGGCGGCGACGCATGGACGCCCGCCCAGATCGTCGCCCACACCCCCGGCAAGTCCGAGGGCAACGCCATCCTGTTCATGATGCCCGACGGCGTGCTGTGGCTGATCTACGGGACGATCCAGGGCAAGCTCGACGGCCCGGCCGGGCCCGGCGTCCGATGGGTCACCCTCGACCTCAAGTGCCGCACCTCCACCGACGAGGGCCGCACCTGGTCGGACATCCGCATGCTCCGCGAGGAGCTCGGCATGGTCGTGCGGACCAAGCCGATCGTGCTGTACAACGGCGACGTCATCTTCGGCGTAGAGAACAAGGACGGACGCAGCCGGTTCTGGATCACGTCAGACTGCGGACGGACCTGGCACATCACCGGGCCGGTACCCGGCGTCCGTAGCGAGCAACCGACGCTCATCCAGCGGAAGGATGGCTCGCTGCTCGCCTACCTGCGACCCGTCGACGACGACTTCATCGGCCGGACCGAATCGAGCGATCGCGGCCGGACCTGGACCAAGGCCACCCTCACCGATCTGCCCAACCCCTACGCAGCGGTCGATATGGTCAAGCTCCGCGACGGCCGGTTGGTGCTCGCGTTCAACAACACGTCCAAGGCCCGAACGCCCCTGACGCTGGCCCTCAGCGAGGACGAGGGCAAGACTTGGCCGTACAAGCGCGATCTGATCGCCGAGCCCCGCGCCGAGTTTTCCTACCCGGCCATCATCGAGGACTCAAACGGCATGCTCCACGTGACGTACACGCACAAGCGCGTCTGGATCGGCCACTTCCGCCTGTCACCCGAATGGATCAAGGGCGGCTGAGCAGACGGCCCCTGCCCGTCCCTAAGCGTCCTCGATCCTCTCGAGCCTGAAGACGACGGGTCGGAACCCATCCGTGCAGCAGCAGACGTGCGTGCCGGGCATCACGCCAAGGAAGTTGCCGCCTCGCGCCAGCGTCAGGACGTATTTCTGGATATCCGCCCAGGCCCAACTGCAGAAGCCTTCCGGCATGTTGCCGTGTTCACAGATGAACTCCTGGCCTTCGCTGAGTCGTTCGCAGGGGTCCCAGACGCTGGTGGCGTACTGCTCGAGCAGATCCTCGAACCGCAGTCGTCTCAGTACGGTGATTCTGACACGTGCGTCCATGGCGATCTCACTTGTATCGACAAGCCCATCCAACGGGTGTTCAACAACGCCGCACGACAGGACGATCCTGCGATATACATAACGCATCCCAGCTCGACATACACGCGCTTTCGCGACGTTCCGCGTTATCCCCCCGCGTGCTCCGTCCCGCGCAACAGCCGACGCGGTACACGACGGCGCGCGCCATCTTGCAGGCCCCACATGCTTTGCCTATAGATGCCGTCGATTGATCGTTCCAGGAGCAACGCCCGCGAGGCAGCCGCCATGGCGGCGATCAGCGATCTACAGGCGATCGACGTTCACGCCCATTTCGGCGTCAGCCGGGGCGAGGGCTCGGCGCTCAAGCACCGGTTCATGAGCGGCGATGCTCAGACCGTTGCTCAGCGTGCGCAGCAGGCCAACACGCGGCTCACGATCGTCTCGCCGCTTCGTGCCCTGATGCCGAAGTGCCAGGCGGGACCCGTCGGCGGAAACGCCGAGGCCGCCGACGCGGTTGCGCGACACCGCCACCTCCGCCAGTGGGCAGGCAGCTTAGAACGGTGTGCGCCGGGCAGTCTGCCACGGGCAACCTGCGGCCCGTTCCATCCCGCAAGAACGGCCGAGAACCGCCGCCGATCCGAGCCCGGAGCGAAAGCGACGGGACACATTGGCCCCGGGCCGGGGCTTGGGGCGTTGATCACCAGCGCGTCTTAGCGAACGATGATTCAGTCCAGCGGCGTGCGGTCCTGCTGCCAGACCGTCAGGTTCTTCAGGTTACGCTTCTTTTTCGGCAGCAGCGTGCCGACGAGGAAGCCGACGGCGAACATCACGACGTTGCCGATCAGGCCGGTGTAGTACAGGTCGAACGGAACGCTCAACGCGGCGGGCAGTAGCTCCTTGGTTGCCAGGACGGTCCAGCCGGTGAACAGGAGCGTACAGACGATGCCGACCCCGACGGCGCGGGCGTCCCCCCGGTTGGTCAGAAAGCCGAGCATGTACATACCCAGCAACCCGCCGCTGAGCAGTGAGCCCAGAATCGTGCCGGTGTCTTGCAGCGTCTTGGTCTCGGCCTTGGTTAGCAGGACCGCGCCGCCGATCATGATGGCAGCGGCGATGGTGGCGAAGACCCAGGCGACCTTGAGGTAATGCCGGTCGCTGCGATCCTTGACGAAGTGACGGCGATAGATGTCCACGATGCCGATCGTGGCGATCGCGTTGATGCTCGAATCGAGCGAGGACATGGCCGCCGCCAGCGCCGCCGCGATCACCACACCCGTGATGCCCGGCGGCAGGTAGTTCATGATGAAGAACGGCAGGACCTGTTCGGCCTTGCGCTCGCCGGTGAGCATCTGGCTCGCCTCAGTCGCAGGGAAGACCTTGAAGAAGACGTACAAGCTGGTACCCAGAAACATGTAGAAGGCCCAGATTGGCACGCTGGAAAACGCGCAGACAAACATAGCCTTGCGGGCCTCGTGGGCGCTCTTGGAGGCGGCATATCGCTGGATCACGTTCTGGTTGCTGCTGTATTCGGTCAGCCAGGCCGTCAACCCGAGGATCAGCATCATCATCGCCGTCTTGTATTGCAGCGACAGGTTCCACGAGATCGGCTTGATCTCGCCGTCGACCCATTCGGCGAGGGCGAACTTGCCCTCGGCTGCCGCCACCGAGACAATCTGCCCGAACCCGCCGGGCAGCTCGTGGATGATGACCGCCAGACAGAAAACCCCCCCGAGCACGAGGACGCCCGTCTGGATCACGTCGGT
>CAYOGX010000827.1:0-3108 GCA_964403235.1 uncultured Planctomycetales bacterium
CGGATCAACTGGTTGTACTTGGCCACACGATCCGTCCGGCACAGGCTGCCCGTCTTGATTTGGCCGGCGTTGCTCGCGACCGCAATGTCAGCGATGGTGGTGTCTTCGGTTTCGCCGCTGCGGTGGCTGATGACGGCCGTCCACCCGTTCCGCATCGCCAGGTCGATCGCTGCGAACGTCTCGGTCAGCGTGCCGATCTGGTTGACCTTGATCAGGATGCTGTTGGCGGACTTGTCCGCCAGGCCGCGCTTCAGCCTGTCGACGTTCGTCACGAACAGATCGTCGCCGACCAACTGCACACGATCGCCCAACGCGGCCGTGAGCTTGGCCCAGCCTTCCCAATCGTCTTCGGCCAGACCGTCCTCGATCGACCGGATCGGGTAGTTGTTGCACCACTTGGTCCAGATGCCGATCATCCTGTCGCTATCGTAGATTTGGCCCGGGTCGGATTTGAAGAACCGGTACCCGCCCGCCTCCGCGTCGTACATCTCGCTGGTGGCCGGGTCGAGCGCGATGAAGATCTGCTCGCCCAGCCTGAACCCGGCCTTGTCGACGGCCTCGACGACAAGCTCAAGGGCATCGTCATTGGACTTCAGGCTCGGTGCGAACCCCCCCTCGTCGCCGACGCCGGTGTTGTACCCGTGGTCGGCCAGGACCTTCTTGAGCGTGTGGAAGATCTCCACGCCCCATCGGATGGCCTCGCGAACGTTCGGCGCGCCCCAGGGCTGGATCATGAACTCCTGAAAATCGACGTTGTTGTCCGCGTGCTTGCCGCCGTTCAGGATGTTCATCATCGGCACGGGCAGCACGTGGGCCGACGCCCCGCCGAGATAGCGGAACAACGGCAGCCCGCAGGTTTCCGCCGCCGCCTTGGCGGACGCCATTGAGACGGCCAGGATCGCGTTCGCGCCCAGCCTGCCCTTGTTCGGCGTGCCGTCCAGCTCGATCATCTTCTGATCGATATCCTCCTGATCGATGGCGTCGAGTCCGATGACGACCTCGGCGATGGCCTCGTTGATGTTCTCGACGGCCTGGAGCGTGCCCTTGCCGGCGTATCGGCCCCGATCGCCGTCGCGGAGTTCGACGGCCTCATGCTCGCCCGTGCTCGCCCCGCTGGGCACCTGGGCCTGACCGACGCTGCCGTCCTCGAGTACGACGGTGGCCTCTACCGTGGGATTCCCCCGGGAGTCGAGGATCTCCCGGCCCGACACGTGAACGATCGTCGTAGACATGCCCGTTCAGCTCCTCGCTCGATGAACCACCCCACAACGATTATCGGACCTAACCGCTTTTTGCTCCAGTTTTCGCCACAGCCAACCGGCCCGCTATTGACCGCGCCCTGGCGTCTGATGACGACCCGCATTCTACGCGGCAAGGAACGGACCGGCAACTCCGGTCCGCGTCAGGATTCGAGCAGGCGAGCCAGGATCCGGCGGCGGAAACCGAACGTGGTCCGGAGGTGCCAGCGGAAAAACAAGGCGTTGGCCAGCCAGCCGAGCGGGCCCCAACGCAGTCGATAGTCGAGACGCTCGACGATGCGCGTGCGGCCGTCGGGCAGCGGTTCGAAACGGTGTTCGTGCTCGAACGCGGCGAACGGGCCCGACACCTGCTCGTCCGTGAAGTGGGTAGGGGGGTCGACCGTCGCGATCCGCCCGTGCCAGTAGCCCAACCAGTACCCGAAGCCGAGTCGCAGGACGAACTCGGCGCCCGGCTCAAAACGCTCGTGCAGCTTGAGCAATTGAGGTCGCATGCCCGTCGGAAACACGCGGACCAGGTTCGCCACGTCGGCGTGAAACGCCCAGACCTTTTCGACGGGCGCGGCCACCACCATTTCCGTGCGGAACCGATGCATGCAGGGACGATACCACGAGCCTGGCAGATTCGGCAATTCCGATCTCGTTTCCTCCCGTGATGGCGGCCGATGTCCTTTTGCCCGGAACAGAATAGAAGGGGCCCCTCGCAGTGCGGGCGCGGGGGATGCTTGCGCGGGTCCGCGAGGGTCCGGCTCACGAGGTCGCGTCGCCTTCGCTCCCGCCGGGAGCGGGAGGTGCACCGTCATCGGCAGCCGCTGACTTCCGGGGGGACGTGGCAAAGGCGTTCCGCACCCGTTCGCACAGCTCATCGGCGCCCGGCAGGGCATCGGCCCGCAGAAACAGGCCCGGCAGCTTGTCCGAGCGAAACAGGAAGTGCGAAACGAGCCAGATCTGCTCCGTCCGTTGCTGGATGTCGTCGCCCAGGCTGGCGGGCGACGGGCGGGGCATCTCTTCGATCCATCGGGCGACTGGGTCTTCGAGCGTCTTGACCTTGGCCGGTTCGCCCCGGTCGATCCACCCGCCGCGGACGAAGAACGGCTTGGCGCGAGACCGGCCCGGACCGCGCTGAACGATCAGCCAGTTGAACCGATCGATCACCGTGACGAAACGATACAGCCCGCCGGTTGCCTTGCGGGCCTCGGCGATGCGGCGCTTCGCTGTGGCCGCGCGCTCGAACGCCTGCGCAGCGGCCGCCCGTTTCATCTCTTTCTCGGTCTCGGCGATGAAATCGCCCGGCCCGCTCCGAACGAACGCCACGGCGTCGGCGACCATGCGGCGATACGCGTCCAGCGATATCGACCCGTCGCACGGCGCCGGGCACTTGCCCATGTCGTAATACGCGCACCGGCCACCCTCGGGCGCCTGTTCCAACACGTCCAGGCAACGACACAGACTGAACAGTTCGCTGAGCATCTCGATGTACTGCGTGCACTTAGCCCGGCTGGTGAACGGCCCGAAATACGTCACGCTGCTGGCGCCGGTGAAAACCTTCTGCGTCGGCGTGAACCGCGGAATCCGCACCGACGGATCCACCCGAACGAACCAGACCGATCCGAACGTCACACGTTCCATGTAGTCGTCGGGATACAGTTGCCGGGCGATGCGATGGTAATCGTAGGCGGTCTCGAACTGCGAATGCGTCGGCCACCACCAGATGCGTCGCGTGATCGCCCGCACGTCCACCCGCGCGCGCCGTTTCTCGTCTTCTTCAGGATGGCTGAACCGAAACGTGATCGTCCGCCGAAGGCTCTCACACCCGCCGAGTTGGATCGGCCGATCCGCCTCGTCCGTCAAC
>CAYOGX010000828.1:0-3105 GCA_964403235.1 uncultured Planctomycetales bacterium
TGATTTGAGACTCATATCTTTAATTCATTCAACTTCCCTTCCTGGACCATCTGAGCAAACCGTTCCATGATATCACTCATTACATTCTCTTCGGAGTAATCCCTGGCTCCGGTGATCTCCTGGGCAACCTTTCGCTTGTTCTGGATGATCATCGCCAGAATGCACTGGTGACAGAGATTGATGATCTTGCGCGGATAGCCGCCGGTTGCCCGGTAAATCGCCACCAGGGCCGGATAGTATCGTCGGCACAGCTCCGTAAAGCCGTCCGCATCGCCGCCCAAGGCCAATTCGACCAGCGCTGAGTCCGGTTGCTGGGCCACCGGTTCTCCTGTACCGGCACGTCCGTTTGGATGTCACCGATCGGCTTCCATCTTAGTAGACGGGCATCCCCCCTCAAAATGGGCGCGAAAGATCGGTGCTGTTCCGACGGCTCGATCGAACGGAAGACGGAACAGGTTTCCACCAGAACAACCGTGACCCCAATGGACGCGCCGTGCCAGCGACGAGGGGGAAGCGGGGCTTGCGTCCGGGGCGGGGATACGTAGAATACCGGGGTTCGACGGCATCCTTGGTAGGAGGGGCCCGGTCGAGGCGGAGCGGGCCTCGCGGCGCTTTGAGCCAAGACATGAGCGGTGGCAAGAGGGCATGTGTTGGGGTGGTGTTGCTGGTGAGTGGTTGCGTGGGCGGGTTCCGTCCGGCGCTCCACTCGCCCGACCCAGCCGCTCGGATCCGGGCCATCCGACAGGCCGCTGAGAACGGCGACCGGGCCGTCTTACCCCTGCTGGTGGACCGCCTGGAAGACGAGGATGAGGCCGTCCGCTTCTACGCCATCGCCGCGTTGACGAGGATGACGGGCACGGATATGGGCTACAAGTACTACAAGCCGTTTCCCGAGCGCCTTGCGGCGGTGAAGCGTTGGCGGCACTACGCTCGCGAGCAGGCCACGGCGGGCGCGAGCACGCAGACGGCCTCGTACGAACGGTAAACAGCCTTGTCGGGGCACAGGGCGTGACGCAAGAATCTGACCAGAGCGGCAGCCGGGCGGTGGATCTCTCGATCCTCAGCGATCCGAAGAATCTCGGGGTGGTCCGCGCCGCGGCGGAGAAAATGGCGCGGCAGGAGGGCTTCGCCCCCAGTGACGTCGACGGGATCGTGCTGGCCATCGACGAGGCATTGGCCAACGTCATGAAACACGGCTACGAGGGCCGAAAGGACCGCGATATCCACATTCGACTCGAGGCCCTGCCTGGCAATCAGGGCCGGCTGGGATTGCAGGTGACCCTGCGGGACCGCGGCAGACAGGTCGACCCCACGTGCATCAAGGGACGCGACCTGAAGGACGTTCGTCCCGGCGGGTTGGGCGTTCACATTATTCAGACCGTGATGGACCACGTCGAGTACCGTTGCCTCGAGGAAGGGGGCATGCAGTTGCGGATGGTCAAGTACGTTCGGGACCCGGCTGAAACGACGTCCTGACCGCCGCAGGATCGAGCTGGAGCGACATGGCCATGACAAGTGATTCGCTGGTCAAGGACGTGCAGGAACGCAAAGGGGGCGCGATCGTCGTGCTGGCCGGCGAGATCGACTACAACCAATCGCACAAGCTGCTGGTGACGCTGAACGAGGTGGTGGAGAAGCGCCCCACGCGTCTCGTGATCGACCTGGCCGACGTGGAGCACATGGACAGCAGCGGGCTGGGCACGCTGGTGAAGATCTTCCAGCAGGTCAACGCGTACAAGGGCAAGATGGCGCTGGTCGCGATGAACGACCGCGTTCGCAACGCCCTGGAGATCACGAGGCTCGATCAGTTCTTCGCGATTCACCAGACCGTGGACGAGGCGTTTGAGGCATGAGCTCGACGTCGCAAGGGTGCGAGCCGACCGCCGGCGGTCGCCCGCGACAGTGGGTCGAACGGGTCGGCCAGGGCGCCCTCGGCACGGGGCGAGGGGTCCGTCAGGTTGTCGCCCAGGTCGGGGGGTTGAGCTATCTGCTCGCCGACGCCATCCGCTGGACGCTCCGTGGGTTGTTCGTGCCGAAGGTCAAGCTGGGACGGGCCGCCCTGGGTTTCCAGATGGTCCGGGTGGGCGTGCGGGCCATTCCCATTATCTGCCTGGTGCAGGTCTTCATCGGCGTGATCCTGGCGCTCTCGATGGCGCCGACGCTGGAGATGTACGGCCAGATCGATACGGTGGCCGTCATCGTGGCGATCGCCGTGTTCCGCGAACTGGGCCCGCTAATATCTGCCATCGTGTTGAGCGGGTTCGCCGGCGCGTCGATCGCGGCTGAGATCGGTTCGATGGTCGAGTCGGAGGAGATCAAGGCCCTGCGGGCGCACGCGCTGAACCCGATCCACTTCCTGGTCGTGCCGAGAACCCTGGCCACCGTGCTGATGCTGACCGGGTTGGCCGTCATCGCCGATGTGATGGGCGTGGCAGGCGGGATGTTCACCAGCGTTTTCGTGCTGGGCGTGGACCCGAACACCTATCTGCAATTGACCCAAGACGCGCTGACGAACAAGGATTTCCTGACCGGACTGATCAAGGCGGCCGTGTTCGGCCTGCTGATCGCGATGCTGGCCTGCTACGAGGGTCTCAACGTCAGCGGCGGGGCGGAGGGCGTCGGCCGGGCCACCACCAGCACCGTCGTTAGGAGCATCGTGGCCCTGATCGCCACGGACTGTGTGTTTACGACGATCTTCTACGTGTACGAGATCTAGGCCGAGGCCCCGACCATGGCAGATGTGCCAACCGAACAACCGGCCCGTCCGTCACCGGTCCCGGATGCGGGCCAAACCGACGCCGCCCGCGGCGATCGAGAGGTCGTGATCTCAATCCGCGACCTGGTCAAGCGCTTCCGAAGCGCCGACGGGGATGAGGTGACGGTGTTGGACGGGGTGAACTTCGACGTCTACCGCGGCGAAACGATCGTGGTGATGGGCGGCAGCGGCTGCGGCAAGAGCACGCTGCTAAACTGCCTCATCGGCGAGTACGTGCCCGACGAAGGGAGCATCCGGTACAAGACCAGCAGCATGGCAGAACCGGTCGACATCGCGCTGATGAACGAGGGCGAGCTGAACGAGGTCCGAAAGAATTTCGGCATCCTGTT
>CAYOGX010000829.1:0-3101 GCA_964403235.1 uncultured Planctomycetales bacterium
CGCCACGCTGCCCGAGGACTGGATTGACCAGACATGCCATCAGCTCACAGTGAGCATCGCCAAGTCCGACTGGGCCGGGTGGGGCAGCGTCAGCGTCGAGCCGAACCTGGCCGTGTATCCGGTCGGGCGGATCGTGACGCTGACGGCCCAGCCCAACGACGGCATCGTGTTCAACAAGTGGCGGATCTACGATCCGAACCACGCGGGCGATGCGAACTACACGGTCACCGACGCCAACAACCCCCTCACGCTCGTCATGATGGGCGACCGCGACGTGGTGGCCGTCTTCCGGTGCGCCGGCGCAACGGGCCCGCTGTTGCCGATCATGCTGGGCGTGCTGGGGTCGTTCGTGTGGATGAGACGTAGCTCGACAGGTCGGGCCGCCAGGCCCGACCGCTTGTCGGATCGCGCTGGCTTGGGGATCGCCTCCGGCGATCCGACCTATTAGGGGAGAATTGAATCCCCCGGCCTTATTGATGTCACCCTACGCAAGAAGGTGGGTTCCTAGGACCCACCTTCTATTTTTATGGCAGGACCCTGTCTTCTATCGACTGAACGGGATCGTCCACGCGCGGCGGGCGTCGGCAAAGTCGATCTCGTGCGCCCACAGACGGCCGGCGACGTGGGTCAGCCGGGCGGACTTGTCGGTCAGCGGGAACTCGAAATGCGGCGCGAAGCCGTCGGGGACGTAGACGAACAGCTTGCACGACAGGCCGGGCATCCGCTCGCACTCGCCCGACAGCGTGTGGGTCTGAGCGTCCCAGGCCAATCGCTTGATCTCGTGATATCCCTGCAGGACGTGCATGTCCGTGCCGATGACCTGCGGCGTGCCGGTCAGCCGGCGGATCGATAGGATGCGACTGGTCTGCGGCGGCAACGTCAGCGTGATCCGCTCCTTGTGCACGCCGAGGAACTCGGCGCGCCAGAACTCGAACACGGCCACCTCGGCGTCGGCGGGCAGGCCCAACGACGCGAATTCCACGGTTCGGACCTGCGGCGACTTCTCGAAATTGAACAGCCCGACGATGTCCCACTCGTCCGCCGCGTTCTTGCAGTGGACCCACCAGACCGAGGGGATCGTCCGGCCGAACAGATCGATCGGCCTCATCGGCGGGTTCCCCGGCGGTAGGGTCTGCTGCATCATGCGGATCCGCGAGGGCGGCAGGTATTGGAACTCGTCGCTGAACGAGACGCTGCACCCGGCCAGCGACATCATCGCCAGCCGCATCCGCACCTCTTCGACGTTGGCCTGCATGCGGACGCTCATATCGCAGACCTCGCGGTGGTACCATCGGTCGTTCAGCCAATAGCCGGCCGCGAGCGACCGGGCGTTCGTCCGCAACGTCTCGATATTGCCGCCCAGCCCCGCATCGCCCGTGTCGCTGCCGCCGATGACGCTGCTGGCCAGACCGGCCGATAGCAGCGGCGGCGTCTGACAATAGCGGATCCACGCGTCCGGCCCGGCCCCGCGGCGCAGGGCCTCCATCGCCCGGCGCAGCACCGACCACCCCCGCGTCGCCTTCGGATCGTGCTGGTGGAACTGCTCGCCGCCGGACGAGGCGATGAAGTCGATCTTGTAGTAGCTCACCCCCCAGGCGGTCAGTTGCGCGAAGACGTCGGCGATCCACTTGGCCGCCGCCGGGTGCGAGGCGTCGAGCACGTAGCAGTTCGGGTTCGGTTTCCAGTACCACCGCCAGTTGACCCGCGGCTTGCCGTGCTCGTCCTTGAACAGCCAGTCCGCGTGTTTCTTGAACGTCTCGCTGGTCTCGGCCACGTCGGTCGGGGCGATCCAGACGCCCAATCGCAGCCCGTATCGCGACTTTAGTTCGTCGGACAGCCACTTGAGCCCATGGCCGAAGCGTTCGTTGGGGACCCAGTCGCCGGTGACGTCCCCCCGCTGCCAGCCGTGGTCGAGCTGCATGATCTCGAAGCCGAGCGGCTTGAGATGCTTGGCCGCCACGGCCGCGTTCGCCAGCACCAGGTCCTCCGTCATCGCCATCCGATGCGCGTACCAGCTACACCACAACGCCGTCGCGCCCTTGCGGACGGGTTGCTGCGCGAAGGGCGCCGCGGCGTCGCCGTAGGCCTCCAACGCGACATACGGATCGTCGTGGGCGGATAGATAGACGGCGTCCAGATCGATCGATTCGCCCGGCCCCAACGTTCGACCCAGGAACCGCTGGTGCGCCGACAGGGCCGTCCCTCCCTCGCACACGCGGAAGGCGGCGCTCAGATCGGGCCGCGCCTCCAACGCCGTCAGGTAGCCGATCGTCAGACTCGCCGTCGGCCCGCGATTGACCAGCGACAGGATCTGCGTGGCCCCGTACGATCGATCGACGTCGCCGGACAGGTCGCCGCCCTGCGCGGGTTCGCACAGCAGCGTCGAGGACCCGCCGACGAAGAGGGCCGCCGGCGACGTCCATACGTGCCCGGCATGCCACCACCCGCCGTCCGACTCAGACAACGCGACCAGATGCGTCGTGCCGAGTGACACGTCGCGATCCTGCGTGTTGGTGATCCGGCCGGACACCGTGACCACTCCCCGACCGTCGTACACGCGGACGAGCCGCTCGACGCGGACGCCGTCGGACCACTCGTGTTTGATCTGCCTGCCCTTGCCCAGCCGATCCTCGAACGGTTCCTCGTGGGCCTTGCCGGCCAGCAGCGACAGCGCTTTTCCGTCGACCTCGACGGCGGTGCGGGCCCGACGGAGCACAGCCTCAGCGCCGCCCAACCACGTTGCGTCCCAGGCCCCGTCTTTGACGTCGACGCTGACCAGGACATTCTCGTTGAGCAGGCAGATGCGATCTCCGTCGCGCTTGGCGACGACTTGCCTGGACGCGGCGGACTTGGCGGCCGCGTCCCGCGCCGCGCGAATCGCGGCGCCTCGGGCAGGCCAGACCTCGACCGCCCGTGACAATCGTCCGGCCAATTGCTTGGCCCTGCCGCAACTCAACTCGATCCGGCCGACCAACTCGTCCCGGCCGGCCGCGTCCAATGAGTCCCACTGCCCGAAACGCTTCGAGATCGGTTTGAACTGCCCGTCCAACTTGCTGAAACACGTCCGTAGAACGGCCGGCAGGTCCTTGGCACCGAGACCG
>CAYOGX010000830.1:0-3099 GCA_964403235.1 uncultured Planctomycetales bacterium
GCCCATGGGGTTATGTATCATACTGTTACACTGCTTATTTGCAATGTTCCACTCTACGGGGGTGGCATCGCGGCCGGGGTGGGGCGGGGCGGGGGGTGCGGTGAGCTTCAACATATTGTCCAGTAATTACTTATGGTCCAATTGCAGGCGGAAATGGGGCGACAGGTGCGGCGGCGGGGAGGGATAATTTCGGTAGCAGGTACCGAAATTCGTATGTTCCACCTGGTGGTGTTCCCTGTGGGGCCGTTCGGTTGGAATGGATTGTAACCGATTATTATAAAATCGGTTATGGCTGTCTTGGGGTGACAGAGACGCCCCGGGGACGCGCGAAAGTGGAAACCTGTGGAACATCCAACGTCGATCAGGATTCGGCGGTACGCTCGCGCAGGGACTGGCTTGCAGCGGCGTCTTCGGGACCGTCGGTCCCGTGCGGGCCACTCAAACGCAGGTCAAGCGGCCAGCCCCATGGCGCGCGGCGTTGCGGAGATCGGCTTTGACGGGCCTCGTGCGACTCGGCGGCTATTCGATGAAGACGGGCGCGACGTGGGCGACTTTGCCGTCGCGCAGCAGGATCCAGACGTCGTCGGACCTCAGCGGCCTGTGGATCACAAGGGCTTCGTCGAAGCGGGCTTGAAACAGGTCCGTGTCGGGTCGGCGGTAGGTGAAGTCGACGGTCTGGTTCGAGAAGATCTGCGCCCGCAGGGCCTGCTCGAGCTGGGGTTTGGTCAGACCCAGCCAGGACTCGGCGGCAATCGCCCGGTCGATCCGGTCCTCCTGCCGGGCGGAGGCGACCCAGGTCTTGTGTCCGGGTCCGGCGTCCTGGGCGCATCCGCTCGACAGGACGAGGACGGCCGAGAACAGGGCTGTTCGGGTTGTTCGGTTCATCGGGTTATCCCTGGTGCGGCGTCGGGGGCGAGCCGGCCGTTCGGCGCCCGCATAATCGTTACACAAGCGCATTTAATCACAGACAGTTGCATCCGGCAAACAAATCTGCGCATTGGGGGGTTGATACTCAAGGCAGCCGGTGCCGAGGTCGATAAAGGCGTGGACAGTTGCTGGAGGGAAGCAGTATGCGGTCGTTGCAGTTGAGGTGCCCAAATCCGCAGTGCCGTCAGACGCTGATGGTTCCGGCCGAGGCGTTCGGTCAGCGTGTCCGGTGCGGGGCCTGCGGTCATGCGTTCGTTGTGCCTGTGGTGCGAGTGACCACGCCGAGCAAAGCCAAGCGCAAGGCCTCGTGAGGCGTCCGTTCCGGGGGGGCGGTCGGTCCGCGAGCCCTTGTAGCGCAGATCACCATCCCGAGCCGAGGGCATCGGCGGACATGCCCGCCTGCCAGGCGGTCGGGTCGCGGAAGTAGTCCTTGAGCATCATGGCGGCGACGACGCCGTCGGCGCAGGCGGTGGCCAGTTGCATCGCGGCCTGCTGCCGGCAGTCGCCGGCGACGAAGACGCCCGGCATGGAGGTCTTCAGCGTGACGGGATCGCAGGCGATGTATCCCGCCTCGTCCATCTCGACCACGCCGGACAGCCATTTCGTGTTCGGGACCATCCCGGCGAAGATGAACACGCCGTCGACGACGAGGTTTTCGACCTGGTCGGTCTCGACGTTCTTGATCTCGACGTGGTCGAGTTCCTGCCCGCTGTCGTCGGGGACGATCCGTTCGAGCACGTAGGGCAGCTTGATGTCGATGTCCTTCTGTCGGGCGGTCTGCTCGAGTTCCTCGACGAGGACTTTCTGGGCGCGGAACTCGCGTCGGCGGTGGATCAGCGTGATCTTCCGTGTGAAGCGATTGGCGAGATAGACGGTGTCCTCGACGGCGGTGTTGCCCCCGCCGACGGTCAGCACGTGCTTGTCGGTGTAGAACGCCCCGTCGCAGGTGGCGCAGTAGCTTACGCGTCCGGCCTGGCGAAGTTCGGTCTCCCCGGGCACGCCGAGCTGGCGGTAGTCGCTGCCGGGGGCCAGGATGACGGCCCGGGCGGTCTGGGTGTCCTCGTCGGTGACCCGGACGTCGATGAGCCCGTCATCGCGGCGGGCCAGGCCCTCGACGGTGCGGTTGGCGACGATTTCGGCCCCGAAGCGCTCGGCCTGTGCGCGCTGGTTGTCGACCAGGGCCATGCCCGTTATCTCCCCGTAGCCCGGGTAGTTCTCGATGCGGTCGGTCAGCATGATCTGCCCGCCCGGCAGTCCGTTCTTCTCGAGAATGAGCGTCCGGTAGCGGTCCCGAGAGGCGTAGAGTCCCGCGGCAAGCCCCGCCGGACCCCCACCCACGATAATCACGTCGTAAGGCTGCGTATCAGTCATTACGTGTCCTTCACTTCTGGTTGACGCGTTGATTGGTAACGGCGTCGGATGGACCGCTGCATTCTAACGCAAGGCTGTGTGAAGTCGTTACCCGTTAACCAATCAACCAATTAACGAGTCAACTACCGTGTCCCACGGATGCGTACTTCATCGGCGGGGAATCGTCTGATGACGGCGGACTGCGTGGCGGCATGCATCACCAGCCCGTCGGGCGTGGCCATTCTCAGTATAGCTCCCCGCGAATCGACCCACACGGTAGCCGGTTCGACGTCGTCGGCTGTGCGGTCGAGCACGCGGACGGCCTCGACGCGCCGGGCGTCGATCGTGACGGTCTCGGCGCCCGCCACCGTGAACGTCCGCACGTCGAAGTCGTTCGCCTGGGCGGTGTAGGTGGCGAAGGCGTAGGCCTGTGTGGTCTTGAGGTCGACGAGCCTCGGCAGGACCATGGCGAAGGCCCTTGGCAGGAAGATCTTCTGCGTGGGGACGTTGAGGCGCTTCTTGTAGGTGCGCTGCTGCCCGCCTGAGGAGATGTGGCACACGGTCATGTCGCCCTGCTTGATGCCTTCTTCGAGGTATCTCAGGGCCCCTGCTTCGGCGAGCATGGTTTCACGCCATCGGCTGAAGTCGCGTTTCCGGGTGGTGAACTGCTCTCGCCGGGCCCGGCGGAGCTGGTCCTTGGGCAGTTTCAGGCGGACGGTGCTGACGATCTCGTAGCCGTCCGCCCCGTCGCGCCGGGCGCGGGAGGCCTTCAAGGACATGTACCCCACGTCCTTGCCGTCCTTGCTGAACAGGAACCACTGG
>CAYOGX010000831.1:0-3097 GCA_964403235.1 uncultured Planctomycetales bacterium
CGACGATGTCGAACCCCTGGCCCTTCAGCGTCAAGCTGACCAGGTTCTTGCCGATATCGTGCAGGTCGCCCTTGACCGTGCCGATGATGACCGTGCCGACGGGCTTCTCGCCCGCCGCCAGCAGCAGCGGCTTGATCTTGTCCATCGCGGGTCCGAACGCGCGGGCCGAGATCAGCACCTCCGGAATGAACACCTCGTTCTTCTTGAAGCGCTCGATGATGACGCCCATGCCGGCCATCAAGCCCTCCTCGAAGATCGTCTTGGGGTTAGCACCGTCGGCCAACGCCTCTTCGGTCAGCTCGAGCGCCGTTTTGGGGCAGTTTCGGTTGCCGTTGATGACGGCCTCTGCGATCTGCTTCAAATCTGCCATAAGCCCATTCTCCTTGCTATTCGCCCAACCGGACGGTCAAAGAGCAGCACCTTAGCAACTCCCCCGATCCAGATCAATCGCAAATCCGGCAAATTCACGGGCCCGAGCGCCTCGGCGAAAGGGTCGTGCCGCCCGGGTCGAGATGCCCCCACCGGTCCCGCCTTGAGACGCCGGTCGTGGCCTACTCGCCCGGCATAGTGCCGGGCTGGGTCCCAGATGCCTTTTGGGTCGCGGCGCTCCTGACCGCGGGCCCGGACGCGGCCGCCGGCTGGGTCTGCGTCGTCGGCGCGGTGGTGGGCGGCTTCGCGAATATGACCGGTTGGCTGATCTGCTGGAGGCGTTTTTCCGCGTCGACGGCCAGTTGCTTCTGGGGCAGATTGGCGAAGCGCGGGTCGTCGATGATGCCGCGGTAATGTCGCTGGGCCATGTCCCAGCGCCGTTGGCTCTCGGCCAGGCCCGCCAGCTTGAACCGGGCACCGGCCACGGCGAGCAGGTGGTCCGGATACGTGGCGAGGATGGTCTTGTAGGCGTTGGCGGCCTCGGCCAGCAGTCGTCGCTGCTCGGGTTGCGGGCGGCCTGGCGACAGCGCCTGCTGCAACGCGCCGTCCCCGTAGTTCAGCCACGCCACCGCGGCGACGGGGCTGTCCTTGTACTTCGTGGCCACCGCGCGGAGGTTGGTCAGACGCGCGTTCGCCGACGGGGCCAGTTGGCTCCCGTACAGATCGGTCCATCCCTGACGGTGGCTCGCCACCTTGGCCGAGTACCAGTAGATCCCCAACCCCACCACCAGCACGACCGCCGCCACGCCCACGGCCACGGTGCCGCTGTTGGCCTTCAGGAACTCCTGCAGGTCCGCCAGGGTCTGGGCCAGTTCGTTCGTACGGAGCTGTTGTCTTCGGCTGGACTTCATGGCTTACTTGGGCACCGGTTTGAGCGTCTTACCGCGGCTGTGGGGCGTAACCTCGATCTGAAGCTTGGTCTTGGTCGACCACTTCTGTTTGACGCGCGAAATGCATACCTTGCAGGCCTCCAGATCGTTCTCGAAACGCATCGTGTACAGCCCGTGGAGCATCTCGTCGTCGATCATACGCCACTTGGCCAGTGGCATCTGTTCGTGGTAGAAGGCCCGCACCAATTGGGGGTCCGGCTTGCCGATGTACGTGTGACGGATGTAGCGCCACCCCCCGGTCGACTTGTCCTCGGACCCCGCCTCGTCCATCTCGAACCCCGTCGGTATGGGGACCTGGCTGGTGCCCAGTTGCTCTTGGGGGGTGAGCATCTTCGGCTCACCGCCCCAAAATCCCTCCTGGCAGCCGACCAAGCAGGGCGCCAAGACCAGTGACCCCACGAGAACGCCTAGCCACGTCTTCGCTCTCATGTCTAGACCCATCCCAAAGCCGGTTCATAGTGACCAACCGCGCTTCTAGCCGATCCGGCCGGCCAAGTCAACCCGTCAGCGCCGGTGCATCTGCCGCCGTTCGTCAGGCGGATAGGGTCGCTGGGAGCCCGACCGGGCGGTCGGGCGCGAGGCCCAACTTGACAGCCTGCGCGTCGAATCATAGATTCGCCGCACGCACGGCAAACGCCCCGTTGGGGTGCGTGTTCGTTCTCATCTTGCAGGAGGTCGGGGTGATCGACATCGACGGGGTCCGCGAGAAGTTCGCCGGCGTGTTCGACGGCGCCAGACCCAACGTCCTCGTCCGCGCGCCCGGCCGGGTCAACCTCATCGGAGAGCATACCGACTACAACGACGGCTACGTGCTGCCGATCGCCATGTCACAGGCATTGTACGTGGCGGCTCGCAAGCGCGGCGATCGTCGTCTAGCCGTCCACACGACCGCCTACGACGAGACCGTCGTGATGGAACTGGACGACCTGGGCGGGCCGGGCGAGCCGAAGTGGGCCAACTACGTCAAGGGGGTGGCGGCCCTGCTGCTGGCCGAGGGGGTGGACCTGACCGGCGCGGAACTCCTGATCGACAGCGACGTTCCGGTGGGCGGCGGCGTGAGCAGTTCGGCGGCGCTGGAGGTGGGCGCGGCCAACGCCCTACTGGCGGTGGCGGGCGAGCGACTCGAACCGGTGGCGCTGGCCCTGTTGTGCCGGCGGGCGGAGCACGAATACGCCAGTTCGCCCTGCGGCATCATGGACCAGTTCATTTGTGTGTTGGGCCGTGCCGGACATGCCCTCCTGCTCGATTGCCGCGACCAGCGCTACCGGCAGATTCCGGCTGACCTGGCCGACGTGGTCTGGCTGGTGATGGACACCCAGGTCCGGCACCGGATCGCCGAGAGCGAATACCCGATCCGGCAGCAGCAGTGTCGCGAGGCCCTGGCGCAGCTACAATCGCTCGAACCCGCCGTGCGATCCCTCAGGGAGATCGGCATCGGCACGGTTGACCGGTACGGCTATGCGATGCCGCCCGTGGTGGCCAAGCGATGCCGCCATGTCGTCACCGAGATCGCACGGACGGCGCGAGCGGCGGAGGACCTGAGGCGCGGCGATGCCGTGTTGTTCGGCGTCCGAATGAACGAGTCGCACGCCTCGCTCCGCGATGACTACGAGGTCTCCTGCCCCGAGCTGGATGCGCTGGTCGAGGTGGCCCGGTCGGTCGACGGCGTCTACGGTGCGCGGATGACGGGCGGCGGGTTCGGCGGCTGCGCGATCGCGCTGGCCCGCGAGCAAGTCGTCGAGACCTTGGTCGACGCCATCCGGCGCGATTACGACGCC
>CAYOGX010000832.1:0-3090 GCA_964403235.1 uncultured Planctomycetales bacterium
GCCAGGGCCTCCCCGATGCCGCTGCTGGCCCCCGTAATCACAACGACCTTGTCTGACAAGTCCATGGTTCGAGATCCGCCTCGTTTCCGGCAGGCCGGCGCGCCGTTCCGGGGCGCCCCTTCGCGCTGTGCGACCTGCGGTGCGCAGGACCTGCTCGGGTTGTTCGCCGCCACCGGCGGCGGTAACGTAAGTACATTCGCAGACCTCGACGGGTGCTGTCAACTCGCGGGCCTCTTCAAACGGGAGGACAAGCCATGAAACAAGCACAGACGACGGAGGCGCCGAAGCTGTGCCGGCGGGAGTTCATGTGTGCTTGCGGCTGCACCGCGGCGGGCGCGGCGCTGGCCAGCAAGGGACTGGTCGGGACGGTCGTGGCCGCTGAGGCCGCCAACCGGACCACAGGCCCCGCCACCGTGCGATGCGCCTTTCTGTATCCCCCCACCGCGTCCCTGAAGAAGGCGGGGTACTACAGTTGGCCGGGCTCGGGCTTCGATGCCGAGGGGCATCAGAAGGCGTACCTGCCCAGGATCGCGGCGATCGCCCAGAAGCTGGGCATGCAGATACCGATGGACGAAAAGCCCCTCCACGATTCGGCCGGCGTCGCGCGGTTCATCGGCCAGGTCAAGCAATCCAAGCCTGACGGGCTGCTGCTCATTCCCTTCTACAAGGGGACCTGGGCATCCGTCGTTCGCATCGTCAAAGAAACGGGAATCCCGACGGTGACCCTTGCGACGATGGGCATTCTCCTTAATCCGCACATCAACCAGCTATACCGAACGCCCGGGGTGTACCTCATCTCGTCGCTGGACGACTTCGACGCCGTCGAGTACGGCATGAAGATGATCAGGACGTCGCGGCAGATGAAGGAGAGCCGCATCGTCAGCCTGGCAGGCAGCGGAGGCCAGGAAACGGCCGTGGCGCACCTGGGGACCCGCGTCCGTGCCCTGCCGCGGAAACGGTTCGCCGAGGAATTCAAGCGGGTGCAGACCACGGACGAGGTGCGCGCCCTCGCCCGCGCGTATCAGCACAATGCCAAGAAGGTCGTCGAGCCGTCTGAGGCCGACGTCCTCGACGCCGCCAAGACGTACGTGGCCTGCAAGCGGATCCTGGCGGCCGAGAAGGGCGATGCCATCATGATGGACTGTCTGGGTGGCATCCGCGAGCGGACGTTTCCCCCGCCGTGCATGGGCTTCATGAGCCTGAGGGACGAAGGCGTTCCCGCCGGCTGCCAGAACGACCTCGACGCCACGCTGACCATGATGCTGGTGCAGAATCTCTTCGACAAGCCCGGGTTCCAGCAGAACGCGTCGAGCGACACGGAGAAAAACCACTACTACGGCGCGCACTGCACTTCCCCGACGAAACTGAACGGTCCTGCCGGCCCGGCCGAGGCGTACGTCTTGAGGACCCATGCGGAAGCCGGCATCGGCACGGTCCCCGAGGTGATCTGGCCGGTGGGGCAGGAGGTCACGATGGCCCACTACCTCGCGCGCAAGAAGCCTCAGATGATCGTCTACTCCGGCAAGGTGGTGGGTCGCTGCGAGATGCCGCCGGCGGGCGGTTGCCGCACGAACGTGGCGCTCACGATCAATGAGGTGAGCGACGTCTGCGACGTGAAGGGCATGCACCAGACGATATTCTTCGGGAACCACGCCAGACAGCTCCGAAGGTACTGTCAGCTGTCTGGCATCCCGGTGATCACCTGATCGCGCAGCACGGCCGCCCGGGGCAACCCAGGTCTCTATGGGCTGAAGCAGCGGTCACTGAGCGTCGCGGGCGTGGCCAGCCGCCCGGACGGCTCGGTAACCCAATGGCGCCGTGTGGACTTGCCGTGGCCGCCATCAGGACGTACAGTGTCGAAACCGATTCCAGTGGCTCAGACGGGTCCGTTCACGAGGAGGAACAGAAAATGATCCGGCGCCTGATGCAGATGACGGCCGTGCTGATCGGCCTGGGGGTCGTGCCCGCAGCCGCGATCGCCGAGGACGCACCGGCCAAGAAGATCAAGGCCGTCTACTGGACCGGCGGCGTGGCCCACGACTACGACGCGATTGGCAAGATCCTGCCGCCGGCGCTGGCCAAGCTGATCGACGTCGACTTCAAGCCGTGTCGGGACGCGAGCTTCCTCGACTCGCCCGACGCCAAGCAGCTTGACGTGATCGTCATGAGCCACTGTTACGAAAACGTCAAGGGCGTGCTCAACGAGAAACAGAAGCAGGCCCTTCTGGACCTGGTTCGCGGCGGCGTCGGCGTGGTCGCCGTCCACGCGTCGTACTACTCGTTCGTCAAGTGGGACGAGGTCCACAAGTTCTACGGCGCGCGTTTCACGAAGCACGGCAGCCCGAAGGCCACCATCGTCGTCGGCACGGTGGACAAGAAGCACCCCATCACGAAGGGGCTCACCGACGCCTTCGAGGTGGTCAGCGAGCTGTATCAGTCGACGCCGCTGGCCAAGGACTGCCATGTCCTGGCACGCGCCAAGGAAAAGGGCACGACCGAAACCCACCCGTCGGTGTGGACGCGGATGTACGGCAAGGGCCGCGTCGTGACGATCCTTCCCGGCCACTGGCCCGATTCCTACCGCGTGGTCGACTTCCAGAAACTCATCGCCCGCAGCATGCAGTGGGCATCGGGCCGGCTCGATGCCGCCAGGGGTAAGAAGAAGGAGGCCCAACGGTGACAGACCAGGAACGGACGAGACGGGAGTTTCTCAAGGCGACCTCGGCGGCCGTGGCCGGTGCGGCCCTGACCGGTCGTGCCGCCGCCAAGCCGGTCGATACAGCCAAGATCAAGAACCATAACCCCAAGATGGGCTACCGGCGTCTCGGCAAGACCGGCATCATGATCTCGGAGGTCAGCCTCGGCGGGCACGGCACCCGCGGCCTGGAGAACCGCGTGGCAGTGCTCGACCGGGCGGCTGAGCTCGGCATGAACTACCTCGACACCAACATCGTTGAGGAGTGCGCCGAGTACGGCCAGGCCTTGCGCGGGAATCGCAAGAACTGGCACATCGGCTTCGCGTCCTGGCCGCAGAAGATCACCACGGAATACGAGAACGAGCTGTCCAAGGAGCGGTTCATCCGCGAGATC
>CAYOGX010000833.1:0-3085 GCA_964403235.1 uncultured Planctomycetales bacterium
CAGGTTGGCGCTCAACGTGCCCGCCGTGGTCTGCCCGCCGATGAAGTGGCGGTTGGTCGACGGGCCGTTCGCGGTGACCACCGTGCCGTCGTCGTCGACGATCGCGGGGTTGGCCAGGCCCGACAACGCCAGGACGGTGTCGTCGTCCTGCATCGAGCCCATCCACCGGCCCAGGGCGGTCTTGGCCTCCTTCTTGAAGTTGATCATGGTCAGCTGGTCGGTCATCTTGCCCGCCGAGCGGACCGCGTTGGCCCGCAGGTAGACCTGGACCGAAAAGTCGTAGAACGTCATCGCCTCTTCGTAGCCTTCCAGCTCCTGATCGCCCGTGCGGCCCGTGCCGTCCAGGTCCATCACCAGCGGGAAGGTGATTTTGTAGCCCTTCTTGCCGGCCAGGTCCTCCTTGATCTGGATGATCGCGTTGGAACTCGGGCCCGTGAACTTTTTCAGGAACTGCTGCCGTTCGGCCTCGCGATAGACCATCGCGGACCAGTGCTCGACGGCGAGGTTCCCATCGGTTCGAAATGCGGTATCAGCCATGGTTTAGTCCCTCGTACTCCGTGGTTTCGTATGTGTGTGTCATGGACGCGTCCGCGTCAGGCCGCGCCCTCCAGTTCAGTCACTCGCGCCAGCAGGTCGTCGTCGCTGAGCTGGACCAGGTCCTCGAACGTCACGTCCGTCGGCGCCCGGCGTCGGCTCTCGGCGGGCCGGGTCGTCCGGTCCGCCGCCGGCGTCTGCGTTGCGGTCGCCTTGCGCGTCGCCGCGGCGGCCACGCGGTCCCGGAACTCCGGCACCAGCGCGGTGATCCGCCGATACGCCTCGTCCGCCGGGTCGTCCGCGTTGCGGATCGCGGCCTGGTCGTGCGGGGTCAACCGGCGGAGTCCGTCGCCGACCACCGTGTCCCAGTCCAGGCCGTCCCCGGCGTTGGCGTACTTGCGCCGCGCCGCGTCCTCGCTTTTGGCGATCCGTCGGGCCTGGCGGGCCTGTTCGGCCTGCTGCAGCTCGGTCTGGATCGCCTTGCGCTCGCGGGCCAGCGCCCGCTTGACCGCGGCGACCGAGGCGAAATCCTCGTCGTCCAGTCCGGCCAGCGGGTCGTCGTCGTCGCCGTCGGGTTTGCGGTCCGCCTGCTCGGTCCGCGTGCGGATCGCGTCCAGTTCGGCCCGCATGGCCCGGCGCTCCTCGCGGAGCTCCTGGACCTCGCGCATGAGGCCCTTGAACTGCGGCGTGTCCGTCACGTCGGGCGCGTGGCCCTCGGCGTCCGCGTCCGCGTCGGCGTCGTCCGGTCCGTGCCCCGCGTCCGCGGCCCGCGCCGCTTGCGTGGCGGCGTCCAGGGCCGCCTCGTCGGCGGCCAGGTCCCGGTCCAGCGTCTCGCTCGTGTGTCCGTTCGTGTCCTGCTCGCTCATGCCGATGTCCTGCCTTTCTCCGAGATGTCGCGCTCGGTCCGCGTGTCGCCGGCGTTTCGCCGCCGGGGGGCGTGTTCACCGGCGTTTCGCCGCCGGGTCGCGTGCCTGCCTGCCTGCGGCAGGTCTCCGTCGTTCGCCGCGTGGCGCCCGGACGGGTCGGGCCGCGCGGGTCCGTCCCGCGCGTGGGCAAAAAAAAAGGCCCCGACCCGGGCGCGGCGTGTGCGCTCGAGTCGGGGCCTGGTGCTTCCAGTGCTCCCGCCCTGCCGGGATGACCCGTGCAGGGGGTTCCGGCCCGCGTGGGGCCGGCGTCGATCCGATTGTCAGAGAGCTACGCGACCCGTTCGGTCAGCCGCGTCTCGACGGTCCGCAAACACTTGCCGTTGCGGAACCGCAGCGTGACGTCCCCGTGCAGCGTCGGGCGCTCGGCCAGCAGCCGCCGCACCGCGCGGAACACGCGGTTCAGGTCGTCGTCAGGCCGCGTCGGTCTGTGGTCCGTGTTGTCCGTCACGTGTCGTCCTGTCGTTCGCCGATTTCATGCCCAGTTCAAACCCCTTCGCCGCCAGGTCCGCCTGATGTTTCTCGCGCTCGAGGGCCAGCTTGCCCGCGTCGATCGCCAGGTTCCCCTGCGTTTCGGCGGTCTGGCGCTGTTGCTCGCTTTGCGCGGCTTCGGCCTCGGCCCGCCGCGCCTGCTGAATGCTCTGGATGATCCGCTCCTTGTTCGGCAGGTCCGACGCCTCGATGATCAGCGTCGGGTCCAGCGGGAACGACTTGGCCAGGTCCATCAGCATCTCCATCATGGCGAACCGCGTCGACGGCGCGTAGCTGGCCGTGGCCACCCGCACGCCGTACCGGCCCATCCGCGGGGCCCGCAGCAGCTCGGGCGTGACCGCCTGCACGTGCTCGGCCTCGCAGATCGCCATGACCTCGTCGTCGCTGTAGATCGGGTCGTCCCGCCGGTCGCGACCGCGTCGGACGATCTCCAGCAGCATATTGCCGTACAGCTGGATCGCCTGGTCCCAGTTGTCGAACACCGTCTCGCTGGCCAGCAGCCCCTGCCGCTGGCGGAACATCATCGCCCGGCCCGATTCCGAGTTGCTCTTGTCCAGCCCCTGCAGGTCGCTGTTGATCGACGAAATCTCGCGGATGTCGTTCGTGGCCAGTTGTTCGAGCTGCGCGTGGCCCTGGCTCATCGGGGCCGGGGTGATCCGCTGCAGCTCGGTGCCCTTGCGTTTCTTGATCGTGATCCCCGGCTTGCTGCCGAAGTCCTCCACATCCGCCCACCCCTGATCGCTCAAGGCGTCCTCGTCGCCGATCCAGCCGGAGTTCGCGCTGATGTTCAGGTGGTGCAGCGCCTGGCTGCGGCGCTTGTTGAGCTCCTGCTGCGGGCCGACCAGGTTGTCCACCACGCCCATGATATTGTCGTCCAGCAGGTACGGGCAGAACCGCACGAACGGCAAATCGTGGAACCCCGATAAGGGGTCGTCCACGTGCTCCAGCAGCGCGTCCCCGCACGTGACGGTCAGGTGCAGCGTCGGCAGCACCGTCTCGACCACGCGGTACGCGTTCGGATCGCGGTCCCTCAGTTCCCGCACGAACGGCACCTGAGCCGGTTCCAGACGCACGTGCCGGCCCGTGCCGGGCACGACCAGGACGACCTCCTTGGCCCACGTCTTGTACCAGCACTC
>CAYOGX010000834.1:0-3081 GCA_964403235.1 uncultured Planctomycetales bacterium
TCGAGGATCCGGGCCAGGAGGAGGGGATCGACCTCGTCGAAGCGGCCGATGCCCGCCCCCGCGGTCTCGGGCTGCGCCTGGCGGCACCTGGTCGCCAGCACTGGCGATGAGGCATGGGCCGTGGCGCTTCAGGTCCAACCAGGCGATGACGGCCCGCTTGAATTGTTCAACGTCGACATCGGGCAGCCACAGGTTCGGCGCGACACCGCCAGACAGGATGAAATCGGGACCGGCCTCCGCCCGACATTCGGCGGGGGTCAGGTCGCCCATGGGCGTCGGTGTGGTGGCGTCGGCACAGTCGGCGCCCGCATCGCGGATCATGCCGAGCGCGCCGCGGAGCATGCCGTCAATGTGGACGGCGACGAACTTGCCGGCCCCGTGCAGTCGGCGGATGGCCTCGAAGTAGTACGGGCGCGACCACTCGTTGAAGAAATACGGCGGCTGGATGTCGCTGCTGAAATTGTCGCCCATGATCACCACCTCCGCCGGCGAGGTCGCGATCAGGTCGATCAGACGCAGGTTCGCGGCGTTGATCTGATCGACCACCTCGTGCAGGGTGTCGGGCCAATCGACCGTGGCATACATTGTCTGCTCGACGCCCATCCAGTAGTTCAGCAGGTGACCCATGCCGCTGTAGCCGGTGACCATGTAAACCACGCCGACGTCGCCGACGGCATCGTCCCACGCCCGGTACCGATCCCAGTGCGGTTCGTAGGTCACGCCGCCCTGTGCGTAGGCCAGGACGCGCAGGTCCTGTGCCGTCTTGATCGGCCAGTCGGGGATGCCCCATGCGTAGGTAGCATGCTCCCACCGTCGGGTCCGTTGCAGCGTGCCCAGCGGGGTCTCGTATTGCCACGTGATTTCGCTGCCGTCGTCGCTCTTGGCCACGGCAACGTTCACATCGTCGGGGTAGCGGGCGGTGAAGAACGCGGCCAAGTTCGCCACGTAGAAGCCGGCGCCCACGCGCTTGTGGTAGTCGATCAACTCGCGTTCCGGCTCGAGGTAGGCCCGGCTGAGGTCCCAGGGCATCCGGTGCTTGTGATAGAACCAGTGCGACAGATCAAGCATGTAGGGCACGGCGTCGGGCGTCTGGCCGCGGTAGACGGCCAGGATGCGGTCGCGGATGGACATAGGCATGAGCGGTACCCTCAATCGGCGCGAACCCGCGCCCACCGAACGTCGGTCAGATCGGTCAGCGGTCCCGCGTAGTAAACCACCAACACGTCCCCGTTCGGCAGCGGCGCCGTCGCTGGCAGGCCGATCGAAAACGCGCCCATCTCCGCCCAGGCGTCCTGCATCGTCCGCTTGGCTCGTGTCTGGGTATCGGTCCCGGCCTGGTCGATGACGGCTTCGGTCCGCTCGGGCCAGGTCCGACCGCCGTCCTCGCTGCGACGTGCCTTGATGGCGGGCACATCGGTCCGGTCTACGTACACCATCGCGATCGTGCCGTCCGGCAGCGACACCGGCTGGGCGGGCTGACCGGCCACGTCCGTCACCCACATGTCTGACCAGGTCCGCCCGTGGTCCACTGATTCCCGCGCATGAATATTGAGATAAGCGGCGGCCTCGTTGTCATACGTCCAGAACACGTCCAGGATGCGACCGTCGGCGAGCACGCCCGGGCGCTGATCCCAATAGAAGATCCGGTTGGCCGGGTCGTTGCTGACCACCACGTGCTCGGGCCACGTCACGCCGCCGTCCCGGGAAAACATCAGCACCGACGAGTGACGCCAGACGCTCGTGTCGTCGTAGTGCTTGTTCAGCTCGAACTGGCAGGCCAGGTCACCGTTTCGCAAGACGAGCGTCGGGCCCGTGATCGGCGTCGGGCAGTTGTACGGCGACGTATCCATCAACGCCGGTTCAGACCACGTCACGCCGTCGTTTTCGGACCGTGCGTGGAACAGGTACGAATCCAACAGCCCTTCCGTTTGCTCGTTGAAGAACGGCAGAGATGGGTTCGAATGGTCGACCCAGTACAAGGTCATCAGGACCCGGCTGGCACCTAGCGCCGTCGGCGCCGCCGCCCGAAACAGACCGGGTCTCTGCTCGATCGGCGGTGGCACGAACGGCGAGACCGGCTCGCACCAGGATTTGCCCTCGTCGTCCGACCAAGTCAGCAAGACGTGCTGCCCGACGTTGCCGCTCTTGGTCGGCCCGGCCCGGAATCCGCACAGCCAACGGCCACTTGGCAGGACGCAGAGGTTGGGGAACGCACAGCTCGACCGGTTCGTATCCGGCCGGCCGGCGTAGACGGTACCGCAGTCTATGGTCTTCATGACGGTCTCCCGGTGTGATCTTTTTTTGGTGATGGCGTGTCGTGGCTCCCGGAGCGACGACCAACGCCGGCGCGGGGATTCGCCGGTTCCGTCCCATTCCGTCAGGCGGCCGCCCCGCCTGTCCGCACACACCATCGCCATCCGGCAGCGATCTTGCAAGTGGGTCCACCTACGCCGGGACGCCTCCCGGACGCCGACGTCGTCACGGCGAATCCGCACGATCCCCGCCGGGAGGGTATCGGCCCGTCCGCGGGGTGCCGCCCGATTTTGTCCGGGCGTTGGGCCAGCCCGCAGCCCAACTTGGGTTGCACGACGGGGGGAAAGTCGGGGATGTTGCTCAATTGACCGGAAGGCGGGCCGATACTATAATCATGGGTTCGTGGTTGAATCGAGCGGGCACGATCGATGCCGGCTCAAGGATTCGGCCGACGGCGAACGCCGCCTCGCAGTGTGGCGCGGCCTTCGCCATCGGCCCATACGGGTTGACACCTAGTGCCCAAGGCGGAGGTCCTAGACAAGGCCGAAGCTGCAGTGGGGTATCGGTTTGAGGACCGATCTATCCTCGCTACCGCGCTGACGCACGCTTCTGTCGCCAACCGGCGTCTCGAGAGCAACGAGCGGCTGGAGTTCCTGGGCGACGCCATTCTCGGCGTCGTGGTCTGTCAGGAACTCTTCGACAAGTATCCCGACTTCCTCGAAGGGGAGCTGACCAAGATCAAGTCCGCGGTGGTGAGTCGGCATTCGTGCGCGAAGGCAGCGGCGAACCTGGGGCTGCCCGAGCTGCTGTTTCTGGGCAAGGGCATGA
>CAYOGX010000835.1:0-3077 GCA_964403235.1 uncultured Planctomycetales bacterium
GACAAGTCATCCGCCGGGCCGCGATTCCACGAAGTGATGCAGCCAAAGCCGGCACGTTCCGTCGACGATCATGTCCGTCGAGATCGCCCCGATCAGAAGGCCGTTGACTCGGGCGAGGATGTTCACGTACCGATCGAAGACACGCTCGCGTGACAGGGACATGTGGTCCTTCACGATCTTGAACGCCGCCACGATCAGGAAGCAGACCAGCACGCCCAGAACGATCAGCGCGAGGCCCACCGCCGTCGTGTGTCGCTTGCCGATCAGGATCGATTCGGTGAGCGTGCCCGCCCCGATCATGAAAGGCAACGCAATGGCCGACGGGAGCTGGTCGATGTTGCCGTGTAGCATTTCCGCGGCCATGTACCCCTTGGTCACGTACCCGTAGGCCACGATGAGGAAGACGATGCCGCCGAAGATCCGGAGTGCATAGGGGTCGACGCCGAGCAGGGTGATGAGCATCGTCTCGCCGGCCAGGGCGAACAGCCAGAAGACGACGAGCGACATCAACGAAGCCCGGAAGAGGACGAGGTTGAACTCCCTCCGCCCCAGGTCGTCCATCACGCCCGTCAGGTACAGACAAAGCGCGAAGGGGTTCAGGATCGCGACGAAAGAGACAAACGAACGGATGGCTAGTTGTGCTGCATCACTCATGGCTTCCGGGATCTCCGCGGTCTACTTGCCGACGTCGTTCGTCAGGCGGATTCCTTCGGGCGTGAGCCAGCGCTCCAAACCGGCCAGGGCCCAGTCGAACAGCAGGGCCAGGATGGCGGCCGGGAGGGTTCCGGCGACGAGGTAGTCCATCTGGATGCTGCGCAGCCCGCGCATGATCAGGTCGCCCAGCCCGCCCGCGCCGATCAGCGTGCAGAGCGTGGCGATCCCGATGGTCCACACCGTGGCGATGCGGATTCCGGCCATGATCACCGGGAGCGAAAGGGGCAACTCCACGGAGAACAGGATCTGATGGGGTTTCATGCCCAGGCCCGTGGCCACCTCGATCACCGCGGGGTCGACCTGGCGGATGCCGGTGTAGGTGTTCCGCAGGATCGGCAGCAGGGCGTAGAGCACCAGCGCCGTCAGGGCCGGGGCCACGCCGATCGTCTGAAGATGCATCAGGGCGAACAGCAGCACGATGAACGCGATCAGGGCCAGGCTGGGGATGGTTTGGACCACGGCGGCGAACCCCATCACCGCGGCCACGACCGTCCTGGCCCGACACCGCGCCAGGAAGATCCCCAGCGGCACGGCGATCGACGTGGCGATGAGCATGGCGAAGAACGTGAGGAACACGTGCTCGTGCGTCCGCGCGAGCACGTCGGGGCCGAGCTTCTCGAGGAACGCGACCACGTGGCTCATTCTTCGGTCCCCGCTTCGCCCAATGCCTCGGTGATCTCGTGGAGCAGTCGCCGCTTGCTCAGCTCGCCCACCAGACGCCCACGCCGGCAGACCGGGAGCGTGTGCCGCCCGGTCTGCTTGAACAGATCGAGGCCCGCGATCAGGGAATCCCGCGCGCGCAGGCACGGCCCGTCGCCCGCCGTCTCCGGTTGCTCCTCGTGGGTCTCGTGCTCCGGGAGGATCGATTGAATCGTCCGCGTGACCAGCGCCAACTGAAACCGCTGCTGCCCGAGGAACTGGTCGACGAACTCGTTGGCCGGCCTTTCGACCAGCTCCGAGGGCGTGGCCAACTGCTGCAAGCGGCCCCGATCCATCAGGGCAATGCGGTCGCCCATCTTCACGGCCTCGAACACGTCGTGGGTGACGAAGACGACCGTCTTCCGGATTTCCGATTCCAGCTCGATGAATTCGTCTTGGAGCTGACCTCGGGTGATCGGGTCCAAGGCGCCGAAGGGCTCGTCCATCAGGACGATGGGGGGATCGGCCGCCAGGGCGCGGGCGACGCCCACGCGCTGCCTCTGCCCGCCGCTCAGTTGCGAGGGGTACCGGTGGCGGAATTCGTCGGGCCCGAGGCCCACGATTTCGAGCAGTTGATCGACCCGCTGGTCGGCCTTCTCCTTCGACCACCGCAGCAGCCGGGGCACGACGGCGACGTTTTCGGCGACGCTCATGTGGGGGAACAGGCCGATGTGCTGGATGGCGTATCCGATCCTCCGCCGCAGCGCGATCGGATCGAGCCGCATCACGTCGGTTCCGTCGACCAAGATACGCCCGGAGGTGGGCTCGATCAGCCGGTTGACCATCTTCATGGTGGTCGTCTTGCCGCTTCCGCTGGTGCCCAGGAGGACCAGCGTCTCCCCCTCGGCGACCTCCAGCGACAAGTCGGCGACGGCCTCGACGCCGCCCGGAAACCGTTTCACGACGCGCTCGAATCGGATCACGGAGCCCGTCCTGCTACCGCTTGTCGATTTCGAAGATCCCGACCAGGCCGTGCGCGCAGCCCAGTCCCTGCTGTAGATTCGTAGCCAGGTGGCGCAGCGAGTAGCCGATCTGCGGCTCGATGATGTTCTCGCGCGGCAAGCCCGTCTCCAGCCAGCCCACCCCTTGGACGACTTGCTTCATCCGCTCCATCATCTCCCGCAAGGGCGGCGGATAGGACGCCGGCACGGGCGGCGGCTCGGCCGTGAACCTCCGTTCCCGCTCGTCGTAGAGGTGCAACAGGTCGTCCACGTAGAGCACCAGCGTGTTCCAGCACATCTGGAGGTGCTCGAAATAGTCGTTGATGAACTCGAAGCCGGGCAGCGGCATGTAGTCGACCAGCAACAGGCTCAGGTCGGTCCGCTGGTTGGCCTCGTGCAGCGAGTTGACCGCCTGGCGAATGGGCTGCGCATGCGGGTTGTACTCCGCGGTGTCCATATGCCGGCCGGTGAACACCGAGCGGTCGAAGTAGCGCAGCGGCTTGATTTCGACGCCGGCCCGGGCGCCCGCCTCCGCGATCATCCCCTCGGCTTCCTGGCGCGAGACCAGCCGAAGCAGCAGGTGCTGCAGCTCGTCGGTGCACCGCGCAGCCTCTTCCGGCTCGTAGATGTAGGAAACCACGTAGTCCATGTTGCGATTCTGCGTGACGTCGTTCGTCCACAGCGTCTGCCACTCGTACGAGTAGCGCCCCAGCCAATCACACA
>CAYOGX010000836.1:0-3075 GCA_964403235.1 uncultured Planctomycetales bacterium
TCGCCCCACTGAAGACCGACGACCAACATGTTCCCCGGCTGTTGGCGGTCCATCTTACTCGCCTCCCACAAGCCCTCTCCCCCCCCGACACACACGAAAAAGGGCCACCAAACCGGGCCCCGCAAAGCACGACCGTAGGCCAAACCCCTTTAGGATACGGCCTCGATCCTCCATCTGTCAAGGTTACTCAGCGCCGAGGGTGCATGACGTAGTGTAACAGGACTTGGGGTAGGGGCCGGAACGGGCAGCAGGTCGTTGCCCGGCAGCGCCGGCCCTACGATTTTTGTGCGTTTCGCTTGATCGACCGACCGATATAAGGTACAGTTTGGGTGGAGTCTGATCGCAAATGAGATGCGCAAGGTATAAGGCTGGCTGCACGTTCGATCCGGGCTCGTTGCTCGGGCTGCTGCTGGCATTGCGCCTTGGCCTCGGCGCGTAGGGCTCCACACGGTCGCAAGACACCAACGCGAAATGATCTGGAGCCCCACGCAGCGATGTGAGGGCTCCTTCTTTTTTTGGGGCTGAACCGTGACGGTGGACCGATCGAGGAGAACCCGGCTGCTACTGCCATGGGTCGGGCTGCGCCCCCGCGCGGTCCGGCCCTGAGCCCGCCGTGCCGTAGCGATCCAACCGGGCCGGGCGCTGCGGCAAGGGCCCGACGGCCCGACGTTGTTCCCATACAAACGACAGCGAGCATTCGCTCTGGTAGCATTGGGGAGTATTCCCATGACTGATACAGAAGCCGACGCGATTGATGCAGACACGAACCAGACCGACCAGCCGATCATTCGCATCTTCGACACGACGCTGCGAGACGGCGAGCAGTCGCCCGGGGCGTCGCTGAACCGGTCGGCCAAGATGGAGATCGCGCGTCAACTCGAACGGCTCGGCGTGGACATCATCGAGGCGGGGTTCCCGATCACGAGCCCCGACGATTTCGAGGCCGTCAAGGCCATCGCCGGCGAGATCGAAGGGTGTACCGTCGCCGGGCTCGCCCGGTGCGTGGACAAGGACATCCACCGCGCCGCCGAGGCGGTCCGACAGGCGAAGCACCCGCGGATCCACGTGTTCTGCGCGACCAGCAAGATCCACCGGCAGTACAAGCTCAAGCGGGCGCGAGAAGAGATCCTCAAGATGAGCGTCGAGGGCACAAAGCTCGCCAAGGGCTACGTCGACGACGTCGAGTTCAGCCCCGAAGACGCCAGCCGCACGGAGATCGATTTCCTGGCTGAGGTGGTCGAGGCCACCATCGGCGCCGGCGCGACGACGGTCAACATCCCCGACACCGTCGGGTATACGACGCCCGACCGATTCGGCCGCATCATTGCTGAGCTGATGGGGCGCGTGTCCAACATTGACCGCGCGGTGATCAGCGTGCACTGCCACAACGACCTGGGGTTGGCGGTGGCGAACTCGCTGGCGGCCGTCCAGGCCGGCGCGCGGCAGGTCGAGTGCACCGTCAACGGGCTCGGCGAGCGGGCGGGCAACTGCGCGCTCGAGGAGATCGTAATGGCCCTGCAGGTTCGCAACGATCACTACCGCGCCCGAACGCGGATCGACACGCGTCGCATCGCCCCGACCTCGCGGATGGTCGCGAGCCTGACCGGGATCCAGGTGCAGCGGAACAAGGCCATCGTCGGTCAGAACGCATTTGCCCACGAGGCCGGCATCCATCAGCACGGCATCCTGGAGCACGCCGAGACGTACGAGATCATGAAGCCTGAGGACGTGGGCGTGGCCGCCAGCGAACTCGTGCTGGGTAAGCATTCCGGTCGGCACGCGTTTCGCGAACGGCTCGAGCAGCTCGGGCACAAGCTGATCGACGAGCAGATCGACCGGGCCTTCGAGCAGTTCAAGGACCTGGCCGACAAGAAGAAAGAGATCTTCGACGAGGACCTCGAGGCCATCGTCGAGGACATGATCATCGACGTGCCCGCGACGTGGGAACTGGAAACGGTGCAGACGACGGCCGGTGGGGGCGTGATCGCCACGGCCACCGTCTGCATGCGGAACGTCAAGGAGGATCGGGTCGTCCAGGACGCCGCGACCGGCGACGGGCCGGTCGACGCGGTCTACTCGGTCATCCAGCGGATCGCCGGGACGAACGTCAAGCTGATAGAGTACCAACTGCGGGCCATCACCGGCGGCAAGGAGGCTCAGGGCGAGGTCACGCTCAAGATCCAGCAGAACGGGCGGACCGTCCGCGGCCGCGCCCATTCGGTGGACATCATCGAGGCCTCCGCGAAGGCCTACCTCAACGCCATCAACGCGTTGATTGCCCTGGAGGTCAGTCCCGAGGAAAGAGCTGAGGGCGTATAATCGGAGGGTACCCCTGCATCTTAGGTGGCATATCCAAGCGAAACGCGGGTATCGTATGACCTGGGTGGCACGGTCAAGCGACGCCGAGAAACGAGGCGTCGTTTGGCCGTGACGCGCATCGCCGGACCCACGGCCAAGCTAACGCGTGCCACCCTGTGTGGGGTACCCGGCTAGGTATGCTGTTTGGACGATTGGGAGCGTGATGCCGATCCGCGCGATTACGTTTGACTTCTGGGGCACGCTGTACGACGAGGTGGGTGATTCCTCGGCACGGCGGGAGCGCCAACGATACGAACACGCCCTGATGTTCTTCCGGATGACGGGCGCCGACGTGGACGAGCCAACGCTCAAACGGGTCATGGCGGAAACCCCTCACCATGCCGAGCGGCTGTGGCGCGAGCAACATCGGACCATGAATCAAGGTGAGTTCGGCCAACACGTCGCCGCACAGATGGGGTATCGACTGGACGACCGGTCCGCCAATGCGTTGGGGGAGGCGATGGCGATGGCCGGTGCGCAGGTGCCGCCCGCACTGAAGGTCGGCGCAAACGCCGTCCTGGAACAGCTCCACGGACGCTACAAGCTGGCCGTCATCAGTGACACCGGCCTGTCGCTGGGCTGTGCCCTCCGCAAGGTCATGCGGAACGATCAGGTGCTCGACTACTTCGACCACCTGACGTTCAGCGACGAGACCAGCACCTCCAAGCCGCAGGCCCGGCAGTTCCTGTACACCTGCCACATGCTGCAAGTGCCACC
>CAYOGX010000837.1:0-3074 GCA_964403235.1 uncultured Planctomycetales bacterium
ACTACCTGGTCAAGGCCACGTGCAAGTGCGGCGGCGGCGGCATCGAGCCGTTCGCCGGCATGGTCCTGCTGGTGCTCGGATTGGGCGTGCTGGTCCGCCGCGTGCTGTAGCGGCGAAAGGACGTGATCCCTAACGACGGTCGGCCCCGCGCCGGCCGTCGTTTTCTTTTGCGGCCATGCGCCCACGCAACGGAGGCGACCCCGCTTTACAACGGGCTGGGGAGCCGATTGACAGTCTGCGGTTCCTGAGGTAAGCTTTAACCAAGCGAGGGAGTCTGTATAGAAGCGGTTTCAAAGCCACCACGAGGGAGGATACCCGCACCGTGAAGCCCTTGGCGACAGAGGGCTCTGCGGTAGGGGGTTCGTCATATCACCGATTCTGAAGCCGGTTCTCCGCAAGTCTCTCTCGGGGCGTTGACTGAACCAGCGTCGACCCTTCTTGATCGGGCGTTTGCAGAAAGGGGAAGGAAGCATGGTCAGATCATTCGGCGATTCGGCGGTTGTGGCGGCCGCTGCATTCCTCGCGCTGACCATCACGGTAGGTTCCCTGGCGGCAGAGCCCATCGCGAGCAGCACCTTTGACACCGACAACGAGGGATGGCGGGTCATCAGCGCCCTGGGATACGACGCCCCGGCGACATACTCGGCCGATTACGGCAACCCGGGCGGGTGCATCTTCTCCGAGGTCCCGGACGCCAGCCTTTGGGGCTTCAGCGCGCCGGCCGGGTACCTCGGCAACCAGTTGTTCGCCTACCACGGCGAGGTCCGGTTCGACGTGGGGACCGACAGTCCCAACGTCGTCGGCTATGTGACTTTGATCGGCGGCGGGGTCGAGCTCGTTTGCCCCTTTGACGCTCCTGCAACGGCGTGGCAGTGGTACAGCCGGTCCGTCTCGCTGAGCGAGATGAGCGGGTGGTTCGACCCGGACCCGAACACCGGCTACGCGCCGGCCACGCAGACGGACATGTTGACCGTCCTGTCGCAATTGGATTCCCTCTACATCACGGGCGACTTCGTCGACCCGGCCGCACCGAACAGCTTCGGCGCGGTGGACAACGTGGCCCTCATGCCGCCGGAGCCCTTCGGCGGCAGGCCGAGCTTCTACGGGCTGGGCGACCTGCCCGGCGGGACCTCTTACAGCCGGGCCACCGGCGTCTCACCGGACGGGTTGGCCGTCGTCGGCGAGAGCGACTCGGGCGAGCCCAACTACGAGGGCTTCCTCTGGTGGAACGGCATGATGACGGGGTTGGGTGATCTGCCGGGCGGGGCGTTCACGAGTAGAGGGACGGCCGTCTCGTCGGAGGGGTTCGTGGTGGTCGGCTCGAGCGAATCGCCCAACGGCGTCGAGGCCTTCGTGTGGCAGAACGGCGTGATGACCGCGCTGGGCGACGACCCCAACGGGGAGTTCAACAGCATCGCCACCAGCATCTCGGCCGACGGCACGAAGATCGTCGGGTACGGCACGTTCGGCGCCCACGCCGACAAGCAAGCGTACGTGTGGGAGAACGGCGTGATGTCCGGGCTGGGCGATCTGCCCGGCGCGGGGTTCCGCAGCTTCGGGTTCGACTGCTCGTCCGACGCGTCGGTGGTCGTGGGGTGGAGCGAATCGGCCAACGGCATGGAGGGCTTCCGGTGGGCCGGCGGCGTGATGACGGCCCTGGGCGGCCTGACCACGCCGATTACCAGTATCGCGATGGGCGTCTCGGGCGACGGGTCGGTCGTCGTGGGGTATAGCTACTCCGACCTCGGCGGGCAGTCCTTCCGCTGGAAGGACGGCGTGATGAGCGGCCTGGGCGACCTGCCCGGCGGCAACTTCTACGGCCGCGCCTTCGCCGCGTCGGGCGACGGCGCCATCGTCGTGGGGATGAGCACCGTCGGACCGGGTAACGAAGAACAAGACCAGGCGGCCTACGTCTGGGACCCGTACAACGGCATGCGCAAGCTTCAGGACGTGCTGGTCAACACCTACGGCCTGGACCTGACCGGATGGATCTTGACCCGGGCCACGGACGTCTCGTACGACGGGTCGACGATCGTCGGGGTGGGCATTAACCCAAGCGGCGATATGGAGGGCTGGATCGCCCAGATCGGCGCCGTGCTGACGGTCAGGGTCAGCGAGTCGCAGTGGTTCGACTACGGGGACGTGGCCCTCGAGCCGGACTACCCCGTGTACCCGTTCGGCACGCCGGTGACGCTGACGGCCCAGCCCCAGGGGAACAAGCAGTTCAAGCGGTGGCTGCTGTACGACCCGAACTACCCCGGCGACCCGATCCACGCGGCCAAGGACGCCAACAACCCGATCACGCTCGTGATGGACCGCGACCACGAGGTCAAGGCCGTCTTCAAGTGCGGCGCCAGCCTCGGCCCGATGGTCGTGATGATGGGCGTCGCGCTGCTGGGCCTGGTCGTGTCACGACGACGACGGTGAGGGGTCGCCCAGGCAGATACAGAAATCAGCGACAACCCGATCGCAATGGTCCAGAAACAATGCTACTCTAGTGAGAGCGGGGGTTTGCGAGGGGGACTCGGTCTCAAATTACTCGGCAGGCAGATCGGCTCACGGGGGACGAGAGGGAGGAGCATCGTGAAGATCTGGAACGAGATGCTTCTGGGGGCGGCTCTCATGGGAGTGGTCGCTTCGCAGGCGTCTGCGACCGAACGGTGGGTGCCGAGCCCGAACTACCCGACGATCCAGTCTGCGATCTCGGCAGCGGTTGATGGGGACGAGGTGATCATCGAGCCGAATACCTACACCGGTGACGGCAACCGAGACATCGACTTCATGGGCAAAGCCCTCACGGTTCGGTGCACGGACCCCAACGATCCGAACGTCGTCGCTGCGACAGTGATCGATTGTGAGGGAAGCGAAAGCGATCCTCATCGTGGCTTCACCTTCCACGGCGGCGAGGATGCCAACTCGGTCGTGGCCGGCCTGACCATCACGAACGGATACGCCCAGGCCGACTACTCGGATGACCCCAACGGCTGGGGAGGGGGAGTGTATTGCTCCGCCAGCAGCCCGACGGTGACGGACTGCACGTTCAGCGGGAATACGGCGATCTGCGGCGGGGGGAT
>CAYOGX010000838.1:0-3073 GCA_964403235.1 uncultured Planctomycetales bacterium
CCGTCGTGACCGTAGTACAGTCCCAGCCCGGTCGGCTCACCGAGGATCGCGCACGTCGGCTCGAGGTCCAGCTCGGGCAACGTTCGTTCAATCAGACCGCGTACGCCTACGCTCCCGCCGTCCTCTTCGGCCACCGTGGCGGCGACGACCAGGCTACCCCGTAGCGGCAACAGGCTCCGTTTCAGCAGCGCCGCCGTGTAGAGCTGCCCGGCCAAGCCGCCCTTGCAGTCGCCGGCACCCAGACCACGGAGTCGGCCGTCGTCGAGTCGACCGCTGTAGGCCGGCTCTGACCAGGCCGCTTCCTCGCCCGGCGGCACGGTGTCCATGTGGCAATTGAGCAGCACGATCGGGTCGGCCTCCCGCCCGAACAGGACCCCCACGACATTGCCGAACTCGTCGCGGACGACCCGGTCCAAGCCGATCTGGCCCATCTCCCGCTCCACCAGCGCGGCGACGTCGGCCTCCGCGTAGCTCAGGCTCGGCGTCCGGACAAGCTGTTGGGCGAACCGGATCACGTCGTCGCTGAGTCCTCTCATCTTGGCACGAAGCACGTCATACATGGGTCTTCTCCCCGTGGGCCTGACCTACTGTTCGACCCGTCATACGACGGGCAATACACGTGCCAAGAGAGGAGATTGGCATAACTCGCAGAGCGAAAAGGGCTTAGGGCCACAAGGCGGGCTTGACAGTACCGAAACCATCGTTCATAATGATAGACAGCCCTTTCATTATGAAGGATGTGCCATGAAGGCCGATGACCTCAAGCTCGAAGAACTCATCGAATTCTCCGAGGGCGCCGTGAGCCTCCACGGCCGGCGACTCGTCCTGCACTCCATCCACGCCATGGCCCAGTCCCGCAAGGACCTGGTCGAGATGGTGGGGCTCGATCAGACCCGACGGATCCTGACGCGGTTCGGCTACTTCTGGGGCAATGCCGATGCCGCCGCCATGAAACGCATCTTCGAATGGGACAGCCCGGCCGAATGGCTGGCGGCCGGACCACGGATGCACACCCTCCAGGGCGTTGCCAAGGTGACCGTCAAGTCGCTCGATATGGATGTGGCCGGCGGACGGTTCAACATGGAGGTCACCTGGCGCGACTCCGGCGAGGCCGAGGAGCATCTGATCGAGTTCGGACGGTCCGACGGCCCGGTCTGCTGGATGCTCGTGGGCTACGCCAGCGGGTACGCGTCGTTCTGCATGGGCAAGAACGTCTACTTTATCGAGCAGAAATGCAAGGGCAAGGGGAACCGGATCTGCACGGCCATCGGCAAGGATGAGACATCCTGGGGCGATGAGCTCGAACCGCATCTGCCCTACTTCCAGGCCGACGATATCCAGGGCAAGGTGCGGGCCCTCACGGTCGAGCTCGGCCGCAAGACCCGCGAGCTGGCCAGGCAGCGTAAGAAGCTGAGCCGACTCGAGCGCCGGCTGGGCCCGCCGCTCGTGGAGGTCCGCAGCGAGTCGTTCGGTCGCGTGTTGGATCTGGGCAACCGGGTCGCCCCGTTCGACACCTCCGTGTTGATCACGGGCGAGACCGGTGTGGGCAAGGAGGTGCTGGCCCGGTACATCCATCGGCTCTCCGAACGCGCCGACGCCCCGTTCTTGGCTGTCAACTGCGGCGCATTGCCGGAGACACTGCTCGAGGGTGAGCTGTTCGGGCACAAGGCGGGGGCGTTCACGGGCGCGACACACGACCGGATCGGGCTGTTCGAGCAGGCGGATCGCGGCACCATCTTCCTCGACGAGATCGGCGACATCTCGCCGGCCATGCAGTTGAAGCTGCTCCGCGTCCTCCAGGAGCGAGAGATCATGCGGGTCGGCGAGTCCAAGCCGCGGAAGATCGACGTCCGCGTGATCGCGGCGACCAACCGCAACCTGTCGCAGGCCGCCGCTGAGGGCACGTTCCGCGAGGACCTCTACTATCGGCTCGGCGTCATCGAGATCGAGGTCCCGCCGCTTCGCGACCGCCCCGAGGACGTTCTCCCGCTGGCCAGGCACTTCGTGAGTCAACTGTCCAGGAAACTGAAGCTGCCGGACCTCCGTCTCGACGCCACCTGTGTGGACTACCTTCAGGCCTACGCCTGGCCCGGCAACGTCAGGGAGCTCGAGAACGCCATCGAGCGATCGGCCGTGCTGTGCAAAGACGCCGTCATCCGGCCGGAGGACCTACCCAGCCACATCGTCCACGCACGGGCCAGCCGCGCCGGACGTGGCGATCCGTTGACGCGAACGATCGCCCAGGTCGAGCAGGATCACATCCAAGCCGTGATGGAACTGACCAACGGGAATCGCACGCGGGCGGCCGAGATACTCGGCATCAGCCCGACAACGCTGTGGCGAAAACTGAAGCAAATCGGGGATTTCGGGGGAACCTGAGCTGGCTTTCGGCATACTAAGGGGAGGTGGGTCGAGATGATCGGCCCTGTCAGCCCAGGCCTGTCGGACCAGCAGGTGAGCCCTTGCATCCGGCCGACGCGCGGAGTGATGAGGAGCTGGTCGAGGCCGCCAACCGCGGCGACGCGGCGGCGTTCGAGGCGCTCTACCTCCGCTACCGCGACTGGACCGTCCGCCTGGCGCGTCGGTTCACGCCAAGCCCCGACGACGCGCTGGACGTCCTGCAAGACACGTTCGCGTACCTGCTCCGCAAGTTCCCCGGCTTTCAGTTGACGGCGCGGATGACCACGTTCCTGTACCCCGTGGTCAAGCATCTGGCGCTGACCCGCCGGCGGAAGGGCGGCGACCCCGTTGCGGATGACGAGATCCTGGCCGCGATGCCCGCGCCATCGACCGCGCCCGCCCAAGACGCCCGGGCCGAGCTGGCCGCCGCGCTCAAGGGCGTGTCCGACCCGCAGCGCGAAGTGTTGCTCATGCGCTTCCTGGACGACATGAGCCTCGCCGAGATCGCGGGCGTCCTCGGCATACCCACGGGGACCGTCAAGTCCCGCCTTCACCACGCCTTAGCAACCCTCAGGTCCGATCCGCGGACGAAGCAGTATTTCGAGGCGTAGCCCGCCGATTCGTGTCCCCCACCTCTGAAGAGGAATGCGCGCATTGGGATCTTGTATTGCGC
>CAYOGX010000839.1:0-3068 GCA_964403235.1 uncultured Planctomycetales bacterium
GTACTTGGTGATCGACGCTCGCTACGAACATGTACGCGACGATGGACGCGTGATTGCGGCTGACCCGCACCAGTCCGTCTAGTTCCTTCGCGTAATAGTCCCTGAAGCGCTTGTCGATCGTGTACCGGTTCGCCCTCAGGTCGGACAGGCCGAAGGGCATCTCCTGGATGATCATGATCCCGGCCTCGTCCGCCGCCTCGATGTAGTCCTGGGGAATCGTCTCGACGCAGCCCTTCACGCCGTTCATCCCGTATTCCCATGCTCGCTTCAGACGCGGCAGATACCACCCCTTGTCCGCGGGTGGGCACAGGGTTTCGAGGTAGAGCTGGTCGTCGCCGAAGCATCGCCAGAAGAGGGGCCGGCCGTTCAGGTAGAACTTCGTACCCTTGACCGTCAGCTCCCGCATCCCGAACCGGATCCCCACGCGGTCCAGCGGCTGGCGGCGGCCGTCCTCGTGCAAGGCGATCTGGAGGGTATAGAGCTTGGGGTGCTGTGGCGACCAGGTCGTGAAGTCGTCCAGCTTTACCTCGGTCTCGAGGCGCTTGCGGCCCTTGGCGATGCTCGCCTTGGTTTGGCCGATGTGCCGCCGACCGTCCTTGACCGTCACCACGACCGACAGGGCTTGATCGGGCGCCTCGGATAGATCGAGACCCACCTGGACCGTGCCCGTCGATAGCTTCGGTCGAACGTACGCGTCAATGACAGAGATTCGGTCGGTGATCTCGCAGGCGACGGGCCGGTAGACCCCCGTCCAGGTCTTGGCGTATTCCCCCATTTCGTAAATGCCATCGAGCCGGACTTCGGGGAAATCGCACACCTTGATCGCGATGAGGTTTTGGGCAGACGGCTTGGCCAGATGGGTGACGTCCACGCGCTGCTGCGTGCGCGAGCTTTTCGTATAGCCCACGTAGGACCCGTTGAGATAGACCTCCGCGGCCGGCAAGATGCCGCCGATTCGCAGCCACACCCGCTTGTCTGCATCTAGCGCGGGCAGGTGGAAGCGCCGTCTCACCCAGAAGGGTTCCATGAAGAACGTCTTCTGCACCTTGGTCGGCTTGCCGATGCCCTGGGCCTGCGGCGCGCCGGGGATCGTCACATGATCGGCGAAGCGGCCCTTGCCCTGGTGCCAACCTTCAGCCTTGCCCTTGTCGTCGGGGTCACGGCGAAATCCCCACGCGCCGTTCAGATCGACCTGAGGACGATCGCTTCGGTGATGAGAGAAGATATCTGGGATGAAGGGACCGCCGTTCTTCGCACGTTTGTCCTTTGCGCTGGTCATGGTGGCTTGATCCTCCGATCCCGCGGACGCGGACGTTAGCAAGGCGCCTAGTACCAGACGACTGACTACGTGCATGACGTCATCTCCTGTCCGCGCGGAAGGACAACTCAGCAAAGCGCGCGGCATCGCCGAGGCTACTGGAGTTTGGGCGGCGGTACGGCCTCGCCATTTCGCTGAGCCAGTCGTTCTTGTTTGGTGTACGTGCCATAAAAGGCCGCGTTGCCGTCGAGCCACAGAGCGATCCGCCTCCGCTCGCCATCGGTCAGATCAAGCTGCCCGGCGTGATTGGTGTCGTCGAGGATCTTGGTCAGCGGGCTCTCATCGGCCGCCATGTGCCCCGGCTGGGTGACGACGTGGTGGATGCTCTTGGCCCCCCACTCATACCACTTGATGTAGGGCTTGAGCTGCTGATAGGCGATCGTGAACTCGCCTACGGGTCGGCCGACCAGGTTGGGTTTGTGAGCTGCCTCCGTGCCGTCGTGGCAACGCACGCAGCGTGCGTCGAGAATGGGTTGAACGAGGCGCGGGAAGCTCCAGGGCCGGGACCCGTCCGGTCCGGGTCGGATACGGGACGGTCCGGTTCGCAGCGCCCGGGGCCGGCGGGCGGTCGACGTGGTTCCGGGCGGCTCGTGACAGCCGACACATCCGCGACGCTCGCCGGGCTGGAGATACGTGACGCTCCGCATGCCCTGGACGGCCCGTCCCGACGCGTCCACCGCCTGGAAGTACAGGGGCTTGCGGGCCGGGGCGCGGAAGTAGGCCGACCCGTCTGACCGGACCGGCACCGTGCCGAGGAACATCCGTGCGGATTCGGCGTTGGCGTACCCGATCCGGGGACGGTTGCCGACGTGGGTCTCGCTCTTGGGCAGGACCTGGAAGACCCGCAACGCACGGATCGGCCGCGACGGGGGCAGCACGTGCAGGCTGCGCCCCACGTCGGTGAGGATAAACTCCCCTTCGTCGCCCAGACGCGGGTCGAGCGTGCCCGCGACGACGGGCGGGGTCGGGCGCGGGGCGAGCGGAACGGGATACATGCAGGACAGACCGCGCTGGCGGTAGAGCAGCTCCAGGTTTCCGAAGCGGTCGAAGAGGTACAAACCGGTCTCGGTGTCCTTCTTGACCTTCGGGCCCATGCCTGGCAGCGGATCAAAGCTGAAAGCGACGAGGTAATAGCCCTCCGACAGCGGCCAGGGGCTGTGGAAGTAGCTGCCGGGCCAGCCGGGGGCCTCGGGGAAGCAGACCTCCGGCGTGAGGACCTCGACGGCGTCGAAACAATCCTGGCCGGTACGCGGGTCCAGGCCGGCGCGGTCGGGGTCCAGCAGCACCAGCGACCCGCCGACGCTGGCGTGGTGCGCGCCGGCGACGAAGACGATCCGGTTGGACCCGGGGATCGCCCGCGGCTGGAAGCAGGCGTTGATCCGTTGCGTGTAGCTCCCGAACAGCACCCTGGGGCTCGTGCCGTCGGGATTGCTCACCCACAGGCCGTGGAAGTGGGCGGCTGACCGATCGACGTAGTCCCAACGCGAATAGATAATCGATCCGTCGGCAAGGACGCTGGGGTGCCACTCGTTCGTCTCGTGGAACGACAGCGTCCGCACGCCACCGCCGTCGGCGTTCATGCGGTGGAGCGTGTAGGCGGGCAACGGCTCCCAGGGATTGTGGCATCGGCCGAAGCCGCCACGCCGCGTCGACATGAACGCGATGCCGCCGTCGGGTAGCGGGCAGGGGTCAAAGTCGTCGTCCGGACCGTGCGTGAGCTGACGGAGATTTCCGCCGTCCGCATCCATGG
>CAYOGX010000840.1:0-3067 GCA_964403235.1 uncultured Planctomycetales bacterium
CGACCGGCTTCTCCGATGCGGGACGGACGGTCGACACGCCGTATTGCTACCGGGTGCGATCGTTCAATGCCGTGGGCGATTCGGACCCCTCGAACGAAGCGTGTGCAACGACAGCGGACGGTACGCCGCCGGTTCCGGATCCGCTGACCTGGAGTCTGCCGCCGCACGCGACCGGCGTGGGGTCGGTCACGATGATGGCGACGCTCGCTACGGATCCGAGTGGAGTGGAGTACTTCTTCGACGAGACGAGCGGGCATCCCGGCGGAGATGACAGCGGCTGGCAGAGCAGCCCGACCTACGTGGATAGTGGGCTGCAGCCCGGGACGGAGTATTGCTATCGTGTGGCCGCACGGGATCAGTCTTCGTTCAGCAACCGGACGGCATGGTCATCTGCCGAATGTGCATTGCCTGCGACTGTGGGCGACATCAACGGCGACGGTGTCATGAACCTCATCGATGTCGTCATGCTGTATCGGCACGCGGAGGCCATCGTGGACCTCATCGCTGATAAGTTGTCACGGGCGGACATCGACGGGGACGGCGATGTGGACGAGGACGACGTGGAGGCGTTGGTTCAGCTCGTATTCGGACCGTAGCGCGAAGGAGGCCCCGTGCGACAGCCAGAGAAGCGCGTCAGGAGTCTCACCGTCGCTGTTGGGATCGTCGTGATTGCGGCCGGGGTCCTCGCGGGCTGCTTCGGCCCTTGGCTCAGGGGCGAACCTACGCCGGCGCTTTACCTCGGCGAGCCTGCCATCGTTGCCGGTCAGGGACAGCTTCTGATCTCGGTCGCGAGCATGCCCAACGGAGGGCTCGCGGGAATCCAAGTCGATCTGGGCGGTCTGCTCTTCGACGAGGAGAAGGTTTCGAATCTGGTCGTCGAGGGGCTCAATGGGTTTGCCGTTCTCATCCAGCAGTTCGTGGACGGAGAAGGCGGATTCATTCTGGCGAATGTCTCGGGCATCGAGAGCGGGCCGATCCTCCGGCTGACGTTCGACGTGCACGGGAATGTCAAGTACGGAGACATCCAGTTGCTCGCAGACTCCGTCACGCTCGTGGACGATGCATTCCTGCTTGTTGAGGACTGGAGCACGCCTGCGTACTACGCGCGGTAGGAGGCCGGCAATGCTTAGGCGAGTGTTTCTCTCTGCACTAGTCCTCGCACTGACTCCTTCAGTGACTGCTCTTGCCTCCAATGGGTTTTCCGGGGAGAGCACGTTGTGGTTCGCGTTCGATCCCAATGCAGGGAGCTTCGAGGCGATCGATCTGGAGTTGGATCTCGACTACACGATCAGCGATGTTGTCTTCTCCACCGAATCCGTGATCGCCTATCCCGGCACGTGGGTGTGGCAGGCATTCTCCGCGTGCGGGGATCTTGGCGCCTACGAACTCGAATCGAACATCTTGTTTGGCGCTTCGACGGCGGAATACCTCTACGCTGAGGCCATCGTCTCGTTGAGCATTGGAGGCATGGACTTGGCTTGTCACGCGGCGCAGTTAAGCGATGCCGTCTTCGGCGGTCCGGAGGGCGGTTGGGCGGCACGGCTATCCGGCACAATCGGAAGGTTCGATCTTGTCGGCGTAGCCGAGTTCGGTGCGCAAATCGAGGATGCCGACAGCGATGGGATCTCGATCGTCCACATCACGTCAGGGCTTGAACGTCACTACAGGACTGACCCTCGTCCCACTGGTGAAGGATTCACCGGACAGAAGATCACGTTGGGGACGACGGATGCCTTCTGTTCTGAGGTCGCGACGGGCACGTTGTACATCGACTGCGACGGTTTCGAGTATGTGAAGCTGGCGATGGAAGGGCTTCGCACCGGGTTACCGTTCATCAGACTGGACACGGAGCTACGATTCGAGCTTGAGGAGAAGACGTTCGCGTTGACCCCGACGTTGGCGCTTGGCGAGATCGCATGCGTAGATCTCTACGGAGCCGCTGACTGGGACGCGACCTCTATGATGGCCAGTGGCTTCAAGCTCAGCGGGATTGAGCTCATTTGCGAGCTGGGGCCAGTCGTCATTCGAGACGTTGCCCTGTTTGATCTCAGCGACTACGTCCTCACCACGGAGCAGTTCGGCAGCCGTGTGATGGAGATTGATGGCGCGCTGGAGGCAGGCTACGACTTCTACCCCGACTACTGGGCGCTTCTGTCCATCGCCGTGACAGGCGATGCTTGCTGCGGAGACTCGTTCTCGTTTCTTGCGAACGCCTACTTCGACGAAGCGTCGTCCAGCCTGTTCGATTGGGCGATGTTGCACGTCGAAGCCTCCGTACCGTTGGCGTCGCAAGTCGACATCGCGCTGGGGATGGAGGCAGACCCCTCTGGCCCTCAGTACATCGCCTTCGGAGTCAGCGTCAGCTGGTGATCGGGCTTCAGAGCCTCTGTTCGCAGGTCGGGTTCTCCATTCATGGATATCGGGACGGTTTCGGGAAGCGGCGTGAGATGTAGAGTGAAATGGGATCCTTCCTTAACCCGGTGAAGCCTGGGTGAACGACTGGAGAACCTTCGTTCTCGGTGCCTTTTGGTGTTCCGGGTTTCCGCGCCATGCGGGCGGATTCAGAGGTCAGCATTTCAAATCCTATCCCGAATGCGGTATAAGGACCCTGGCGGCAACCTACATGTCTTGGAAGAGGCGTCAGACCCCAAGAGGATGAAGGAGGGTCGCAATGTCGGCAGAACAGAACAAGGCAGTGGTTCGACGCTGGCTGGCGGAAGTGTGGGGGAAGGGGAATCTGGCTGTGGTGGACGAGCTCGCGGGAAGTGGCTTCGTCTGGCACTGGTCTTCCCCCGCGTTCGGGAGCGATCGCGAAGGGTACAAGCAGTTTCTGGCGATGGACTTCGATGCCTTCGACGACGTCAGCTGCAGTACGGAGGACGTCGTCGCGGAGGGAGACAGGGTCGCCAGCCGTTGGACGTGGCGAGGGACCCACAAGAAGGAATACATGGGCGCCGCCCCGACCGGCAAGCAGGTGGCGCTGACTGGCATCTGCGTCAACCGGTTTGCAGACGGGAAGATCGTCGAGGAATGGGGCGAGATGGACATGATGGGCATGATGCAGCAG
>CAYOGX010000841.1:0-620 GCA_964403235.1 uncultured Planctomycetales bacterium
TCCTTGGTGCGGTCGAGCACGGCGAGGGTCTTGACGCTCTGGCCCAGTGCGCCGATGAAGTGCTCGATGCTGAAGGGCCTGTACAGGCGGACCTTGATCAGGGCGACCTTTTCGCCGGCGGCGTTCAAGGCCTCGACGGCCTCCTCGGCGGCCTCGGCGCCGGAACCCATCATCACGATCACGCGTTCGGCGTCCGGGTCGCCGACGTAGTCGAACAGCTTGTACTTCCGGCCGACCAGTCCGGCAAAGCGGTCCATGACCTTCTGGACGACGCCGGGGCAGGCGGTGTAGTAGTTGTTGACGGTCTCGCGGCCCTGGAAGTAGACGTCCGGGTTGTGGGCGGTGCCTCGAATGACCGGCCGGTCCGGGTTCAGCCCGCGGGCGCGATGGGCCAGCGCCGGCTCGTCGTCAATCATCGCCCGCATGTCGTCCATGCTGAGGGCCTCGATCTTATCGACTTCGTGGCTGGTTCTGAACCCGTCGAAGAAGTGAACGAACGGCACTCGGGATTCCAGGCTGGCCGCCGTGCCGATCAGGGCCATATCCATCGCTTCCTGCACCGAGTTCGAGCTCAGCAGCCCGAAGCCGGAAAGGATCTCGAATAGCCACACCAACGTGTT
>CAYOGX010000841.1:630-3063 GCA_964403235.1 uncultured Planctomycetales bacterium
CCGTCTGGCGAACGGCCATCACGTCGCTGTGGTCGCCGAAGATGCTCAAGGCCTGGACGGCCAGCGACCGCGCCGAAACGTGGAAGCACGTGGGCAGCAGTTCCCCGGCGATCTTGTACATCGTCGGGATCATCAGCAGCAGGCCCTGGCTGGCGGTGAAGGTGGTGACCATCGAGCCGGTCTGGAGCGCGCCGTGGACGGCCGCGGCGGCGCCGCCTTCGGACTGCATCTCGACGACCAGCGGGACCGTGCCCCAGATGTTCTTCTCTCCGACGGCGCTGAACGCGTCGGCGTGCTCGCCCATCGGACTGGAGGGCGTGATCGGGTAGATCGCTATGACCTCGTTGACCTTGTGTGCCACGTGTGCCACGGCCTGGTTGCCGTCCATCATTACCGTCTGTCGTGCCATTGTTTGTGTCCTCGTCAAAGCCGTTTCTCATCGGCTGCCTGCTTGCGTCTGGTAGAGAGCCCACCGGTCGAGAACCCATGGGACGGAACATTGTATACCCTGGCTAAGAAGATGCAACGAGTTTTCGCGTGCAGCCCAAGCCCAGGGATCCCAATCCCCGGGGTCGTTCACTTCCCGATCCCGTTCTCCCCACGAATCATTGACGTGCGCCCGCGCCCGCGATAGCGTGAACGCATGGACAAGACCCTCTATCTCATCGACGGGCACTCGCAGATGTACCGGGCCTATCACGCACCCTTCAGGGACCTGACCAGCCCTACAGGCGAACCCACCCGCGCGACCTACGTCTTCTGCTCTATGCTCCTGAAATTCATCGCCGACCGCAAGCCGGACTACCTCGCCATGGCCGTCGACGGACCCAAGGAGAAACTCGAACGCTGCCGGATCTTCCCCGACTACAAGGCCACACGAAAACCCACGCCCGAAGACTTCACGCCGCAGGTCGAACGCATCATGCAGATCGTCGAAGCCATGGGAATACCCATCCTGGCCTGCGAAGGCCACGAAGCCGACGACATCCTCGCCACCGCGGCCGAGACGTTCGCCTCGGACGAACTGAGCGTCGTGCTGGTCAGTCGCGACAAGGACCTCGACCAACTCGTGAGCGACCGCGTGGCACTCTATGACCCGATGAAGGACGAGACATTCGGCCCGGCCGAGATCGAGTCGGCCAAGGGCTACCGCCCCGACAAGGCCGTCGAGGTCCAGGCGCTGATGGGCGACACCAGCGACAACATTCCGGGCGTGCCCGGCGTGGGGGCCAAGACGGCGGCGAAGCTGATCGCGAAGTACGGCACGGCCGAGGCGGTGCTCGACCACGCCGACGAACAGACGCCCAAGCTGCGACAGAACCTGCTGGGCGGCCGCAAGGCGGTCGAACTGTCGCGCAAGCTCGTCACGCTCAACCGCCGCGTCCCGATCGCCCTGGACCTCGACGCGATGGCGTTCGGCGGCATCGACGGGTCGGCGGTCAGGCCGATCTTTGCCGAACTGGGCTTCAACCGCCTGGTGGACCAACTGGACGCTGCCGGGGTCGGCGGGGCCGGGGCGTCGTTTGACCTCGCGGCGGCGGCCAAAGCGGGCGGACAAACCACCGCCGGCGACTTCGACTACACGTGCGTCGACACGCCCGAGGCGCTGGACGCCCTGGCGGGCGAACTGACATCCGTGACGCGGCTGGCGGTGGACACCGAGACGACCTCCGTGCTGCCGATGTGGGCCGAACTCGTCGGCATCTCGCTGGCCTGGCAGCCGGGGCGGGCCGTCTACGTCCCGGTCAAGGGGTCCCTCGGGGCGCGTACGCTCGACGTGGAACTCGTGCGCGAGAAGCTCTCGGGCGTCCTGGCCGACGAGAACGTCGAGAAGATCGGGCAAAACATCAAGTACGACATCATCGTGCTCGCCCAGGCAGGTATCGAGGTCCGCGGAAAGATATTCGACACGATGGTCGCCGCCCACGTGCTCGACTCGACCCGACCCACATACAAGCTCGACGCCCTGGCAGCCGAACTCATCAACCACCGCTGCATCCCCATCGAGGAAGTCATCGGGCGGGGACGCAACCAGACCACGATGGACGCCGTGCCCGTCGAGATGGTAACGCCTTACGCGGCCGAGGACGCCGACGTGGCGCTGCGTCTGGCGGACGTTCTGGCCGAGCGTCTGGCGGCCGAGGGGCTGGGCGACCTGATGACGAAGCTCGAGATGCCCCTGCTGCCGGTGCTGGTGGCGATGGAGCGGCGCGGCGTTACGGTGGACCCGGCGGCGCTGAACCGGATGTCGTCGGCCCTGTCGGCCCGGGCCGATGCGCTGCGCGACAGGATAATCGAACTGGCCGGGCGACAGTTCAACCCGGACTCGCCCAAGCAGTTGGGCGAGGTGCTCTTTACCGACCTGGGCATGCCCGTACTCAAGAAGAAGAAGACCGGGCCGAGCACGGACTCGTCGGGATTGAGCCAACTGGC
>CAYOGX010000842.1:0-3062 GCA_964403235.1 uncultured Planctomycetales bacterium
GCGGCGGGCGGCGCTGGCGCCGTTGCCGTCGAACAGATGGGCGTATTGGGCGGCGTCGATGCGGGCCTGGATCTTGGCCATCCGTTTCCAGCCCTTGTTCATGCCGTGGATGAACAGCGCGGACGTGAGGCTCCGCGTCCGCAGGAGCGTCCGCAGGGTACGCTTCCAGACCCACGGTTCGTTAGCGGCGGCGTGGCGGAGCTCGAACATGGACTCGTCCAGTTCCTCGGGCGTCATCTGCTCGGGCGTGTAGACGGTCTCAGTGAAGGTGTACCGCTCCCAATCCTCGGGATAGTTCGTGGCGAAGATCCGCCCTTCGTCCATCAGGCGCTGGTAGAGCCGCGTACCGGGCAGCGGTGTGAGGTTGGTGATCTGGATCGTATCGACGCCGAGCCGGACGGACTGCAAGGCAGTCTCGGCCACGGTCTCGACACCGTCTGCGGGCCCGCCGACAATGAACGCGCCGAACAGCGAGACCCGACACTTGTGGTAGCCGTCAACCAGCTTCTGATAGTCGTCGAGCAGTCTGCGATTGAACCGCTTGCCAAGACCCTCGAGGGTCTCGGCGCTGAAGCTCTCGAACCCGACGAACATACCCCGACAGCCCGCCCGATAGGCCAACCGGAGCCCTTCCTGGTCATTACCCATGTTGATGGTCGTCTGGCTGAACCACAGGCGTTTCTTCCCGTCGCTGATGAGTCTTCGGCAGAGCGCCTTGGCCCATTCGGCGTGCTTCGTGTTCGTGCCGAAGAAGTTGTCGTCGACGACGAAGACGAAGGGCTTGGTGATCTTGTTCCACTCGGCCACGATCTCGTCCATCGGCCGTCGCCGGATCTTGGCGCCGTTGAAGAGCGTCACGCCGCAGTAGTCGCAGTTGACGGGGCATCCGCGGGAGGTCTGTATGCAAGCGACGTCATATTGACCGTTGATGGGCTGTAGGTCCTGGGCGGCCTCGCCGAGGCCGTGGGTCAGCTCGGGCAAACCGCCTTCATATCGCTTGGCCAGCCTGCCCGCGGCCGCGTCGGCGATGATCTCGGGCCAGATCTCGTCGCATTCGCCGATGGCCACCGAGTCGCAGTACCGGGCCGCCTCGTCGGGGCAGGCCCACGCGTGCGGGCCGCCCATGATCGTGGTCAGCCCGCGCTGGCGGCACATCGCCGCGATCTCGTACGCCCGTGTCACCGTGCTCGTAAACGAGGTGATGCCCACCAGGTCGTAGCGGTCAGGACGAAGGGATTCATCGGTCGTTTCAGAACCGAAGATCTCGTCGATGATATCGACTTGATGTCCCGACGGGGCCAGCTTGGCCAACACCTGGAGGCCCAGGTGGGGGATCTTGCTACCCATCGTGTGGTAGCCCTCGAGTCGACGGGCTACGGGGTTAATCAGGGCAACTCTCATGTAGCTCTTCCGGGGGGCTCGCGGTGCCGGGTCCTCCAGCGGCCTTAGTATACTCCCGCGCAACCATCGGGTCCACGGGAAAACGCAAACGCCGTTTGCGCGGGGCGCGGGCCGGGTGGTACGAGAAGGGAATCTCGCGCCAACCCGCCAGGCTGTCAGGCTCGAATCCCCGGGTCCTAATCGGTTGACATCCAGCGCGAAGCCTCAGACAATGAATCACACAGGAGGACACAGACAGTGCGTCAAGGCCTTTCAAATCGTCGGGGCCGGTCCTGGTGGGTGCTGGCTGCGGCTGGTCTGGCCACGGGATCGCTGGGGGGGTGTCTGGGCACGATCCAGCGTGAGTTGGAAGTCCTGTTCGCCGCCGACGCCTTGGAGAACGCGCTGCTGATACCGCAGAGTTACGTCTATCAGATGTTCGGGCCGGTGATCTTTGAGGTCTTCGGCCTGCGCTAACCTCTCGAACGTTCTTGCATGGGTCATGGCGGAGTTGAGCATCATCGTGCCAGGCGGGGTAGACCGTCGGTTCCGGCTGCACCGCGCGGAGGTCATCATCGGGCGCGATGCCGCCTGTGACGTGCCCCTGGACGACGGCACCTGCTCCCGCAGGCACGTGCGGATCTACTCACCCCGGGCGGGCCGATACGTTCTGGAGGACCTCGGCAGTCACAACGGCACCTACGTCAACGGCGAACGGGTGCCCTCGCGTACGCTCGTCGATGGCGACGAGGTCCGTGTCGGGCGATGCGTTCTGCGCTTCGCGGATCGGCTGGACCAGACCGAGCCGACGGTGATCCTGAGCGACGAGGAGGAAGACTCCTCCACCATCAGCGTCTATCGACACAAGCCGTCAGTGTCCGAGTCCCGTTTGAACCAGCTCCTAGACCTGTCCAGCCGGCTGGTGGGCGCGCTGGAGCATCGAGACCTGCTCGAGCGGGCGATGGATATCTGCATGGAAACGCTCGACTTCGACCGCGCACTGATCGTCGAGCTGCCGAGGCAGCCGGGCCCGTGGCAGGTGTCGGTGAACCGCAACCTGCGCGCCGACGAGGCAAACAGGGGCTTGCCCGTTAGCCGGTCGATCTTGAATCGCGCAATCGACCGTGGTGAGCGGACCATCATCAACAACGCCATACCCGGGGCAGCGGACGTGACAGAAAGCATGATCGAGAACCGGATCCGTTCGGCGATGTGCGTGCCCATCACGTGGCAAGAACAGACGTTGGGGGCCGTCTACGGCGACCGCCTCTCGACAGCGCAGGAATACGGCGAGCAGGACGTGAATTTCCTGGCCGGTCTGGCCGCGCAGATCGGCGCCGCCCTCAAGACGAGCCAGTGGGTGCACGAGGCGCAGCTCCACCAGCAGTTGCAGAACGAGCTGACCATCGCCCGGCAGATCCAGGAGGGACTGTTTCCCCACGCGCTGCCAGACCGCCCGGACCTGGCGGTCGTCGCATTCAACAACCCCGGTCGCAGCGTGAGTGGTGACTACTACGACGTCATCGAGCTCGACGACCATCGGATCGGAATCATCATCGCCGACGTCAGCGGCAAGGGGGTGGCGGCGGCGATGCTGATGGCCAACCTCCAGGCGGCCGTTCGCGTCATGCTGGCCGGCAACGATGACCTGGTCCGGATCTTTCAGCAGCTCAACCGGCTGA
>CAYOGX010000843.1:0-3052 GCA_964403235.1 uncultured Planctomycetales bacterium
ATCCCCAGCGCCTTTAGATCCGCCCGAAGCACCTTCGACCGCGCCGCGGGGTCCAACCGCTTCAGGATCGCCGGGTCCTTCACCGGTCCGAACCCGGTCACGGTCCTGCCGCCGATCAGCCGAACGGCCTCGCCGGGCAGCGCGCGATACGAGATCGGCGCCTGTTTCGCCCCGGAATCCGCGGCCGTCAGCTCAAGGGGACTGTCCAACCGATACACACCGCCGCGAACGAGTACTGTCACGCCGCCCCCCGGCAGACCGGCCGTCTTCTTGATTCGGCGGATCTCGTCGCGCGCCCGCGTCAGCGTCGCGAACGGCCCGTCGGTCTTCGCGGCGTTCGGCCCGCGCCGCTTGCCCGACCACGCGTCGTTGCCGTCGGTCGCAACGTAAAGCTCGACGGCCGAGGCCCGAACGCACAGGCCCGTCTGCAACGCCACAACGATGCCGAGGCCGAACCCAATTCGAGTGCACATGGCTATCATCGACTTGCCTCCAGTCACTTCACAGCAATCCGGCGACGCGCCGCCGCGAGGTCGCGCGAATCGGTGGTCTCGATCAGGCCAGCGGATCGCTGGCGAATCGGTCGCGTACCGGGTCGCCGTCGCGGGCCATCACCTCGAGTAAGCGTATGTGCATCCGGCGGACGACCTCGGCCCGGGCGGGATCGGCGGCGAGGTTGTCGTCTTCGTGCGGGTCCTTCTGGAGATCATACAGGGCCACGACCCGGGGCTTGGGGCGGTAAACGTACTTGTAGCGCTCGGTGCGGAGCATCCGGGCGACGTTCGCGCGCTGACAGAAGGCGTGGTCGCGCCACTTCACGTCGCGCCCCTCCAACAGCGGGCGCGCAGATCGCCCGTGGATCTTCCGGGGAACAGGCTGACCGACATAGTCGAGGATCGTCGGCATCAGGTCGATCTGGCTGACCGGCTGTTTGACGACCGTGCCGGGCCGAACCCGACCCGGCAGACGCATCAACAGTGGGACCCGCACCAAATCGTCGTAGAAGCTGAAGATCGACTTGCCGATGCAGCCGTGCGCGCCGACCATGTCGCCGTGGTCGCTGGTGAAGATGACCAGCGTATTGTTCGCGAGCCCGAGGTCATCAAGTTTCTTGAGGACCCGGCCGACCTGGTCGTCGATGTACTTGACCATGCCGTGGTAGATCGCGGCGTACTCGCGGATGCCCTCCGGGCCCATGAGGTCACCGAGCCGCTTGCTCGGGCCGCGCCGGTCCCACGCGGGCACGTCGGTGCTGCCCGGCAGCTCGATCTTGCCGCGGTCGACCAGGCTGTAGTACGGCTCGGGGATGACCCACAGGTCGTGCGGCGGGCTCCACGAGGCGGTGATCATGAAGTTCTTGCCGGCGTGCCGGTCGATCAACGCCAACACCTGGTTGGTGATCTGCGTTTCGGGCAACAGCTCCGGCGGAACGACGCTGCAGCCGATGATGGAGATGTAGGCGACCCGGTTGTTGGGGATCGCATGGAAGGCGTGGTAACCCTTCTCGACGACGGGGATCATCTCGACGGGCCGACCGAGGTACTTGCCCGGGCTCCGATGTCCGGCGAACTTCGCGGCGGGCAGGTGCTTGGCGAGAAAATCGCGATAGTGCCGTTTCGTCTTTCCGGCGTAGCTATATGACTCGTAGCAGTCGAAGTCGCCCTTGTCGCCGAGGTGCCACTTGCCGCGGTGCCCGGTCGCGTAGCCGTGCTGGTGCAGGATCGTCTCGGTGTTGCCGAACGCGTCCTGCTTCAGCGGGTGCTGATCGGACCGACCGGGGGTGACGTTCCTGAGGATGCCATGCGTGTGCGGGTAGACGCCGGTGAGGATCGATGCGCGCGAGGGCGAGCAATACGGGGTCACGCAGGTGGCGTTGAGGAAGCGTGCCCCCTCGCGCCCGATGCGATCCATGTGCGGCGTGGTGATGTAGGGGTTGCCCGTGGCCGACAGCGACCGGTAGTGCTGCTCGTCGGTCATGAGGAACAGCACGTTGAGCCCGCCGTCGCGTTTCGGTCGGGTGGCGCATCGAACGGTCGAGGGCGTTGTGGCGGCCAGGACCGCGCCGCCCGCGGCTCGAAGAAGCTCACGACGAGTGGCATATCCGCTCATGGTCAATCGGTCCGGATCACGAGGTCCGTTGTGGTACAGCCGCGCAGCGACACGGGCTTGCCAGGCGAGGTCCTTATAGCCCGGATTCGACGACCGTTCAACACGGCCGGTGGCGGCAGGCGTATTCAACGCCCGCCAACCGCGGTATAGTGATCGACGGACGACGCGGGCAGGTGGCCGCCACGAACGCGGGGGACAACCGTTCAATGGGAGACCGACGAGGATGGCTGATCGCGCTGACGCCCACATTCATCTGTTCGAGACCGGATTCCGGGGTGGATCGTTCACCGCCCGACCGGGGGTGACGATCGACGAGGTGGCCTGCTACCAATCGCTGGCCAAGTCGTACGGCGTCAAAGCGGCGCTCGTCGTCGGGTGGGCCGGCGCGCCGTGGGCGGCGGGCAACAACGCGTTCCTGGCGCGGGTGGTGGGCGATCATGGATGGGTCCGGCCGACGGCGTACGTCGAGCCGTCCGACGCGCTCACGGTCGCGGGGTTGGCGGAGCGACGGCAGCAGGGCTTCGTCGGGTTGAGCATGTACATCTCCGGGAAACAGAAGGCGGCGGCGCTGCGGGGGGTGCCGGACGAGGTGTGGGCCTGGCTCGTCGAGCGGCGTTGGCTGATTAGCGTCAACTCGCGCGGGCGAGACTGGCTGGGGTGGGTCCCGGTCCTCGAGAAGCATCCCGAGCTGCGGCTGATCATGTCCCACCTGGGCCTGCCGGGCGCGGCCAAGACGCCGCCGGGTATACAGGCCGCCCGCAAGGCGCTGAGGCACGTGCTCGCGCTGGCGCGGTTCCCCGGCGTTCGCGTCAAGCTGAGCGGATTCTACGCCGCGACCGATCCCCGTTACGACTATCCACACGAATCGGCCTGGCCCTACGTCAAGGTCCTGCTGAAGGCGTTCGGGATCGAGCGTTTGGTGTGGGGATCCGACTTCAGTCCC
>CAYOGX010000844.1:0-3051 GCA_964403235.1 uncultured Planctomycetales bacterium
ATTCGTCCTCGGTGGGCAGTCGATACCGGCGGCGGGGCGAGGTTCCTGAAGCCCGCGCCGTCAGCCACCCGCAATAGCGACGGGCCATCTCCAGGCTCACGCGCCCGACCACCTCGTCCAGGGCATTCCGGCTGATCTGGTCCCGCAGTGCCTCGGTCGACATAGTGATCAGCGGGCGCAGCTCGGCATGTGTTTGGCTGAGCGACGCGAGCCACCCGCGGACCTCGGGATCGTCCATGAACGGCGCGAAGGCCCCCACCGTCATCTCCGTCGTGGCCAGATAGAACGGCGCGATGGGTACGCCCCTTGATGGCATGGCCTCGTTCTCCGAGCGATCCTTCTCGTGGGGCGGCGATCCCCGGCGGAAGGCGTCGCAGCCCGGCAGCTTCGCGAACGTCAGGCCCGAGACAACATCGACCTGGATCGCGTCGCATGGGCGATGGGGTTCGTTCCGACCGAGCCGCATCGCTGCCCATCGCGCGGCCGAGATCACGCCCGGGTGCGTCGCCGTTCGGACGGCGGCCACGCACCGATCCGCCAGCGCTGGATCCCTCGGGGCGATCTGGCCGATCAGGTTCAGCGCGACGTACTTCTGGCGGTCGCTGCCCGTTTCGGCCCTGGCCACGAGCCGCCCCAGAAGCGGCTTGGGGTCGGGCCAATCGATGACGGCCAACTCCAGCCACTCGCCGTACCGCCACAGGGGCCCGCCGTCGACGGACGCCCAGAAGGACTCGGGATTCGTCCACAACGCGCCGCGCGCCCCGACGATCCGCTGCGTGAACGCCCGCGAGGCGACGTACCGCGCGGTCTCCTCGGCGAGGAATTCCTTGACCCGTGGGCTGGCGTGGGCGGTGTCGGCCACGGCGCGGGGCGGGTCGTGGACGAACGTCACCATGATGTCGGCGGCCCTGGCCCGGTCCACGCGCACCGCCTGCGCCTCGACCAGACGACGGTTTCGTTCTGCACGGGCGCGCAGGACCGCCACCGTCACCCCGAAAGCGGCCAACAGCACGACGAACGTCGCGACGACGCCCACGGGAACCTTGTGCCGCGCGACCGTCTTTTTCAGCAGGTACCAGCTGCTGTCCCGCTTGGCCTCGATGGGTTCGCCCTTGAGGTAGTGGCGGACGTCCCGCGCGAGCTCACCTGCGGTCTGGTAGCGGCGCTCGCGGTCCTTGCTCAGCGCCTTGAGCGCGATGGTCTCGATCTCGTCGTTGATCTGTCGTCGGATCGTGCTCGGCCTGGCCGGCTCGGTGCTGAGGATGTTCTCCATCACGTCCCGCACGCTGCCGACCACCTCGTAGGGGAACCGCTCGGTGAGCATCTGATAGAGGATCACGCCGAGCGAATACACGTCGGTCCGCAGATCGATCTTGCTGGGGATGGCCTCGGCCTGCTCGGGGCTCGCCCACGGCAGCGATCCGAAGAACTGCCCCGTCATCGTCATGAGCTGCGGGCGGGTGTCTTGCGAGACGTGCCCGGTCGCCACCTTCGCCAGCCCGAAGTCGAGGATGTGCGGTTCGCCCTCCTCGTCGATCCGGACGTTGCCGGGTTTGAGGTCGCGGTGGATGATGCCGCGGAGGTGCGCGGCGTTGACGGCGTCGCAGATCTTGGCGAACAGTTCGAGCGTCTCGGTGATCGGGGGCTTGACGGCCGAGACGTATTCGTCCAGCGACCGACCCGAAACGTAGTCCATCACGTAGTAGAAGCAGCCGGCCGCGGTGCCGCTGTCGTGGATGGCGATGATGTTCGGATGCCTGAGCTGCCCGAGGATGGCGACCTCACGTTCGAACCGGGCCGTGTCATCCGCGCCGGCGAAGCGCCCCTCGTGCATCACCTTGATCGCGACGCGCTGCTTGGTCGACTTTTGGATCGCCTGATAGACCACCCCCTGCCCGCCGCGATGGATCTCACGGATCAGGCGGTAGCCCTCGATGTCCTCACCCGTCAGCGGCGCCGTCGTGGTCACCTCGACCGAGCCGCTGTCCTGCTGGTCGGCGACATGGGTCGAGCCCTGCATCGCGTCGCGGAGGTCGTCGGCCAGCTTCTCATCGGCCCGGCACTGGTTGTACCGTTCCTGGCAGGCAACACACCCGTCGAGGTGCGAGCGGACCTGAGCCGCCTCCGGCTCGGCCAGCTTGCCCTGCGCCAACAGCTCGAGTTGTAGGGCGCTGGGGTGGGATGCGATCAACGTACCGTCCCTACCAGATCTCTTCCATCTCGGCCTTGATCTTCCGGACGCGCTCCATCACCCGGGTCTTGGCGATGTACACCGCATTTTGCGAGATGCCCAACTGCTCAGCCACCTTCTCGACCGGCCACTGCTCGAAGACGTACAGATCGAAGGCCTTCACCGTGTTGGGGCTCAGGTCCTTCGAGACCTCCTCGAGGCACGCCCGCAGCACCGACCGCTGCCATTGCTGTTCCCAGATCTCTTTGGCCTGATCGGGCGACTCGATCCTCCCCAGAAACGCGCTGGCGTCGGTCTTGTCCCCCACGACGATCTCCCGGGCCCGCCGGCGCTTCATGTCGATCGCCTTGCGATGCGCGATCCCGAACAGCCAGCTTCGGAGCCTGCCCTTGTCGCGGTCGTAGCGCCCGTCCCCGTACGCCTGGATGAACCCCAGCATCGTCTCCTGGCAGACGTCCTGCGCGTCGGTGTCGTTCAGGCCGAGCTTCCGGGCGAACGCCATCACCATCGGCTCGTAGCGCGCCATGAAGCGCTGCCAAGCCCGGCTGTCTTGGCGGTTCTTGAGCCCCTCCAGAAGTGTGAAGCTCGTTACGGTGTCCACCGACCGCCCTCCCGGGAGGTCCGAACTGATTCTTGCCCGGAACCCTCACTGTAACGAGGCCGAACGTCGCAATCAACCGACGCGCGCCGGCAGCGCAGCGACGCAGGGCGCTTCTTACCACCCGGGCAGGTCTTGGCGGCGGCAGATCCGCATGTTTTTTTCGGCTGGCCTGAAAGAAACCGGTCCCGCAGGCGAAATGCCTTCAGGTATGCAGGTCAGTCCCTATTTGCGCCGGGTCAGCGTGCGCAAGGGGGACGTT
>CAYOGX010000845.1:0-3045 GCA_964403235.1 uncultured Planctomycetales bacterium
TCATTGCGCCGCCCGCCGGACGCGCAGGAGTCGATCAGCATGTCCGGATGGCGCCGCAGCAGCTCGTCCCAGTAGGCCAGGTACCCCTCGACGTGCCGGATCTCGGTGATGCCCTGGCGATCCTTGGCGTCGTTGGCCCGCCAGTAACCCAACGGGTCGATGTTGAAGTCCTGGCGGTACAGGTCGATGCCCTGCTCGTTGAGGAGCTTGTCGACGTGGTCGGTCAGCCACTTGCGGGCGTCAGGGTTGCCGAGGTTGAGCAGCTTCTGCTGGCCGTCGCGGCCGAGCAGCCACTCGGGGTGGTTCTCGTACAGCCACGTGCCGGGCGTGACGCGCTCGGGCTCGAACCAGACGATGATCTTGAGGCCCTTGGCGTGGGCGTGGTCGGTAATGGCCCGCAGCCCGCCCGGAAACCGCTTCGTGTCGACCTCCCACGTGCCGGTGTTGGGCCAGCCCGTCTTGTTCCAATACCAGCCGGCGTCCATCCACCAGTAGTCGAGTCCGAGCCGCTCGGTGAGGTACCGGTCGACGAACATGATCTGGTTCTTCTTGTTGGCGTGGATCATCTCGCCGTACTGGTGCGAGCTGCACGCGGCCATCTGCACCGGTGGGAGCTTGCCGCCGGGCCTGGGCAGGTTGTGCGCGAGCATCCACCTCCGCCAGACGTTCTGCGACCGGACGCGATCGCCCTTCCAAAATTGCAGCACGATCATCGGCGAGCGGACCTCCTCACCGGGGCGCAGCTTGAAGTGCGTCAGCTCCTGCCCGGCGCGGACCCGCAGGCCGACGCCGTCGTCCCGCGTGAACCGGGCCGCCCACTGGCCTGGCCAGCCGACGACGGCGATCACACCTTCGCTGAGCCATTCGATGTTGAAATAGGGCAGGTCGCTGTTCGTCGGCCGGCCGCCGGAGGTGGTGATCCGCTTGTCCGCCTTCGCGCCGAGCGACGTGCGAAACGGCTGGTAGTCGCAGGGCTTGCACACGCTGCCCGTCTGGTGGTGAAGCGCGAACTCGCACAACTGCGCCTCGCCCACCGGGCGGACCGGGTAGCGCTCGAGACGCGTGTCCAACGCCTGGACGTCTGACAGGATCGGCGTGTCGGTCGAGCCGGTGTTCTTGAAGTGAAGCGTCCACTCGACGGTGGGGAAATCGTGGTATTCGACGGCTGCGCACCGGACGACCAGACCCGTGTCGGGGTCGGTATAGACGATCGTGTGCTCGGTCCGCTTGTCGTCCAGCTTCTTTCGACTGCGATTCGGCTTCCAGCGTTGGAGCAACTCGGCCGACGGCTTGCCGCCGTAAACGAACGAGAACGGCGGGTCACCCGAGTAGCGCTTGACCTGCTGCCCCTCGAGCACCGGCAGGTCGGCCAGCCAGATCGTGTGTCCGTCCGCCAGCGTCACGCGGGCGTCGGCCCAGTCGGCCTGATCGCAGGCGATGCCGTCATCAGCATCGTCCACCTCGAGCACGAACTCGGTCGCGCCGCCCAGGTCGACGTTGATGGGAACCGCGGGCATGCCCTCACGCATCACATCCGAATGGCACGCCACCTTGTCCCCCACGCGAACCGCGAAAATGATGCTGCCTCTGCCCGGCCGGGTCTGAACGTTGCTGTCCACGCCCACGGTGGCCGAAAACGCCTTGCCCGGACCCGGCAGCCGGACGACGACCTTACTGACGGCATGGCAGAACAGCCCGCGGCGGTACAGCGTCTTGCCGATGCGGAGCGGCAGACCCGCCCACGCGTTTTTCTGCACGGGGTCGTTGTTGGCCAACACGATCAGGCCGAATTCCGGCGGCTTGATCTTGTCGGTGCCCTCGAACTTGGCGGCCACCCATCGCCTCGCGTCGACCATCTCGTCGGGCGTCGGTCGGCACCAGTCACCGGGCTGAGCCATCATCATCATTAGTAACGAGTTTATGCTCGCACCTGCATTCATCGGGTCCTTCTCCTTCATGTTCGACTCCGGCAGCAGCCGTCGCCAAGGCGGATCGCCCGACGGGCGATGTTACAAACCCTTTACAAACCGCGGGCCGATCGTGGTGTACATTTTTACTGACACGGGCCAATTCAGCAATTGCCAGGAGATGCGCCATGTTCCACATGAAAGATCGACGTTGGGTCGGCGGGTCGGTTCTGATCGTGATGCTGGTTGCCGGTTGGGCCGAGGCCTAACGTCTGCGTTCGTCCGCCCGGCCGCTGGCGGCGAACGTGGTCGTGCCCCAATCGCGGGCGTTCGCCTTGGGTCGAAACGGCGCCGTCAGGATCACGGACGTGACGGCCGGCGTGATGAGAATCCTCGCGTGCGCCCTGGCCACACGTCACCCGCTCGTCGTGGTCGCAGTTGTTTCTGGGCCGATCCCGCCAAGGACTAGGTGCTCAGACAGGTCTGCCAGGAAGCGGGCGGTATCTTCGTCGACGCTGGCCCGATCGGTCGCGTTCCTGCGAACGCCGCGCGTGCGGAACGATTCTTCAAGCACGACGGGGTGGCCGGGCATCCTGGCGATAGGGGAATGAAGGCGATCGCCGACGCGATCACCCAGGCCATCCTTCAGCGCGCCGTCCGACAGTGAAGGTCCTCGCGACTCCCGTTCGTCAGGCGTGATAAGGGCCGTATTCGAGCCCCGTTGGCTGCCCGGTCAGGCCTGGGTCGCCTGACCGTCGCGTCTTAATCTGCTGACACGGTGACACCGGTTGTCTATCTATCAAGGGCGTCAGCCAAGCGTTCTAGAGCCGTGCGATAGGCCGCGCGCGGATTCTCGTTACTGGGCGGGGCCATTTCGGCGAGGGGCCTGGCGTAGAAATCATCCCTGATCTTCCGCATCGGCAAGGGTTGCGCAGGCCTCATCCGGCTCTGCGTATCGCCGCCGACCACACGCTCATCAACCCACCGCCTGTAGAGCGCCAACTGCGGCAAGTAATAGTGGTCGAACAGTTCGAAGATGTAGGTCCGGCAATAGCCGTTCTCCGCGTTACCTTTGAGTGTCTGCTCGAAACAGGGATTGACGGCATGGATGGCTGCGAGTTTGGCCATTGAGGCGTTC
>CAYOGX010000846.1:0-3045 GCA_964403235.1 uncultured Planctomycetales bacterium
CAATCGTCGGCCACGCCCACGTAATAGGTCGCGCGCACGTCCCAACCGTCTGGATCCGGCAGTTGGGGATAGTGCATCTTGTGGCCGTCGCCAGGCTGCCAATCGGCCAGGGCCGGTGGGGCATTCGCAAGCGTCGTCCAGCCAACACCTATAAGTACTATGGTGATGCAAATCCTGCCCACAGAGGTTGTCCCCTTTACGTTCATCCCTCCTGCTCCTTCCCCCAAGCATGGCGCACGGGGGTATCAGAAGACGTGGTAGTCCTCTCTGCCTCCTCTTCTATGGTAAAGTATAGCACAGACACGCGGGGCGGCAAGGCCAACCGCGAATTTTTTCTGCAGCAAGCAAGCGCGAATTAAATCATGAAAAATAGGCCCTCCGCATCTTCGCGCTCTATTTTATCTTGAATTTCGCCTCCTACTGGCCGAAACAGCAGAAGCACAAGCGGAACCGGCCCCCTGAGTCAACTTGGTTGTGTACTCCACAGATCCTAAATAGCATCCGGGCTCCCGCCGAATCTTCGGGCCTTGAAGGCACGCCGCCCAATGCCCTTTGATCCCTCGCCGATTTCGCGGTCGGTCCGGGCCTTGGGTAGAGACCCGGGCGGCTCATGGTATTCGTCTTGTGCACCCGGTTCGCCAACCACGCCTTCTCGAAGAGGTGACGAAGAAGCGGCTTGAGCGAATCGTCACAGGCCTCGCTGTCGCCGACCAAGGCGAACCCGACTCGAACGGCAAAGTGTGTCACGGGAAGTGAGTCAAACGGCCGATCGGGTACAGTGACGGTACCGACGCCCGGGGCCCCACCCGGCGAAGGCGGTGGATGCAATCAAAGGTTCGGCCGTGTTCGATCCGATATTGACATCAGCGGCGGAAATGGCTATAAGCTGAGTTTGTGAATCGGTAGGTGGCGCCGGCGAGACGCCCTGGGACGCCGGGTCGCTCGGCGGTGGCATTTCGACGCGACGAGGAGCCATGGCAGATGTTTGCGTGCACGGGACCCACTACGTTGATTATTATCGGGGGGCAAGTACCGGGCTCCTAGGCCGCGCGTTTTCCGAATGAGAGAACATCAAGGTCCTGGGAGTCGCAGCTCCCGGGACCTTTTTTTTCGCGGCAGGGATGCTAGGTTTTCGTGATCGATGACCGAGCCACCTGAACAACTCGAACCGACCCCACACCTTCGGGAGGCGGATCCGCAGCTCGAGCCGACGGGCGCACTCGCCAAGCTCGGCTATGCGCCGTCCGAGCCGGAGCCCGAGCGGGGTGATCTGTGGATTCTGCTGAAGGTCTCCGGCCCGATCATGGTGGCGACGATCTCACGCGCGGTGATGCAGTTCGTGGACTTCGTGATGGTCAGCCAGCTTGACGCGGCCACGGAGGCGCAAGCGGCCGTCGGAGCCAGCGGCGTGACGCTGTTCATCCTGATCGGCTTCTGGATCGGGGTCATGACGTGCGTCAACACGTTCTCGAGCCAGTCGCTGGGTCGAGATCAACCGCATGAGTGCGGCGCGTACGTTTGGCAGTCCATCTACGTTTCCGTGGCAGCGGGGGTGTTGGCGATACCGCTGCTGCCGCTCGCACCGCCGCTGTTTCGGTACTTCGACCACGGGTCCGAGGTCGTGCCCCTCGAGATCATCTACCTGCAGATCGGGCTGTTCGGCGTCGGCCCGATGACGATGGGGGTGGCGTTATCGAACTTCTTCAACGGTGTTCATCGGCCGCGGGTCACGATGCTGTCGGCCCTGGGGGCCAACATCTTCAATGTGGTAGCCAACTACATCTTGATCTTCGGGAATCCCTCGTTGGGGATCCCTGCGATGGGGGTGGCTGGCGCGGCGTTGGGGACGCTGTTGGCGATGATCTTTCGTGCGGGCTGGCTGCTGACGGCCCTGTTGTGGCCTTACTACGCCGAGCGGTTCGGCACGCGCCGGATGTGGCGGTGGGACTGGTCCAAGGCGCGGAACCTGCTCCGCGTGGGCCTGCCGGCGGGCCTGCAATTCGCCTTCGACGTGATGGCCTGGTCGGTCTTCATGATGTGGCTGGTGGGGCGGTTCGGGCCGAATCACCTGGCCGCCAGCAACATCGCCTGGCAGTTCTGTCACCTGTCGTTCATGCCCGCCTTGGGCATCGGGATCGCGCTGACGGCGGTGGTGGGCAAGGCGATCGGCCAGAACCGGCCGGACAGGGCCCGGCGGCGCGCGACCATCGCGCTGGGGTGCTGCGGCAGCTACATGGCCGCGTGCGGGCTGGCGTTCTTCGTGTTCCGCACGTTTTTCGTCGGTCTGCTGGCCGAAAACAGCGACGTGCTGCACATCGGCGAGCAACTGATGATCTGCGGCGCGATCTTCCAGGTGTCCGACGCCATGTGCCTGGTTTACAACAGCGCGCTGCGGGGCGCGGGCGACACGGTGTGGACCGCCGTCGTGCTGGTCATCACCTGCTGGGTGATCTTGATCGGCGGCGGATACGCCTTGGCGCAGACGATGCCCGAGCTGGGCGCGCTGGGCCCGTGGATTGCGGCCACGAGTTACGTGACCGTTCTGGGCCTGATCCTGGCCGGCCGATGGTGGCGGGGCCGATGGGAACAGATCGACATCTTCGCGAGCAAGGGTCAGCCCGCGCTGCCAGACGAGACGATGCCGTCGACCCAAACGGTCGCACCGGCCGAAGGCGCTTGACATGAGGGATAGACGATTGAGCCAGCGGATGAGGTGAACCATGGCAACCCAAACAAACTACAAGAAAACCATCCTGACACCCCGAACCGAGTTCCCGATGCGGGGCGACCTGCTGAACCTCGAGACGCGCATGCAGCAGCGCTGGGCCGAGATGGACATCTACGGCAAGATCCGCCAGGCCCGGACCGGTCGGGCCAAACGCATCCTGCACGACGGCCCGCCGTACGCGACGGGCGATCTGCACGTCGGCACGGGCATGAACAAGGTGCTCAAGGACTTCGTCGTCCGCTACTGGACGATGCGGGGCTACGATTCGCCCTACCTGCCGGGCTGGGACTGCCACGGCCTGCCGATCGAGCATCGCG
>CAYOGX010000847.1:0-3036 GCA_964403235.1 uncultured Planctomycetales bacterium
GATCTTGTGGACCCGCTCGGAGTACCAGGACAAGGGCGCCGACTTCGGCCACACGTTGTGGACGATCCGGCCCGACGGCACCCATCCCGAGCTCGTCTTCGGCAACACGATCATCCAGCCCAACGGCTACGCCAACGGCCGCGAGGTGCCCGGTACCAACGAAATCTGCTGCACGTTGATCTCGCATTTCGGTGACCTCAACGGGCCCATCGCCCTGCTGGACATCAACAAGGGCCGATTCAACCCCAAGGCGATCCACACCCTTACGCCCGAGGTGCCGCGGCCCGGGATGTGGCCCAGGACGGAGTGTTTCCGCGATCCCGTTCCGCTCGCGCGGGACTATTTCCTCTGCTCGCACGCGCCTCGGGATCGGTTTGATCTGTACGTCATCGACCGATTCGGGAACCGCGAGGTCCTGTACGCCGATCCGAAGATATCGAGCATGTGCCCGACGATCTTGCGCGCGAGGAAGGTGCCGCCGAAGCTGGCAGGCACGACCCCGCCTGATGAAGGCTACGGCGAGGTCGTGCTGCTGGACGTGTACGAGGGGATCTCGCCACCGATCGCGCGTGGCCAGGTCAAGTACATCCGCGTCGTGGAGGAGGTGCGGTCCGACCTGGAGCGGCTGGCCAACGGCGAATACCGCAACGATCACCGTGACTTCATGAAGTGGTACGCCGCCCCCGTCGACCAGGTGAGCGGGCCTTATGGTTGGCCCTCCTACGTGGCCAAGGCGCCTTGGGGGCTCGTCCCGGTAGAGGCGGACGGCTCGGCGCGTTTTCTCGCGCCGGCGGGCAAGACGCTCTACTTCCAGGCCCTCGACGAGGACCTCAACGAGCTGCAGCGCATGCGGAGCGTCGTGCAGCTCCTGGCCGGCGAGACGCGGAGCTGCATCGGGTGCCACGAGGGCCGGCACCTGGCCCCGCCGCTCCGCCGCAAGCCGATGGCGATGGCGCACGCCACACGCATGCCCGAGGTGGCCTCCTGGGGCGGTAGGCCCCTCTCCTACGAGTTGGTCGTGCAACCCGTGCTGGACGCCAAGTGCGTCCGGTGCCACAACGCGGACCACAAGATGAAGCTGGATTTCAGGGGCGTCCTGGACACCGAGAGGATTCCCGCGTCGTATCGCACGCTGATCTCACGTGGCCTCGTGCACCATGCCGACTTCGGCTATAACTCCGGCGGCAACGAGAAACTCCCGCCCCTCAGCCTGGGCACCGTCAAGAGCAAGCTGTGGAAGGTCCTCGACGCCGGCCACCACGACGTGAAGCTCACGACCGACGATATGCGACGCATCAAGACCTGGACCGACCTGAACTGTCCACTATGGCCCGACTACCTGTTCCGTCCGAACCGACCGGGTGCCCCGAAGCCGCGGCAATTGACGAGGGCGAATTGACGCTCCGGCCCGCATGATCGCGACCGCACTTCTTATGTTGAAATGTCTGACGCTGATCGGGGTCGGGGCGGGCCATGATGCTGCGCCGCCTGTGCAGATCGGTCATCCTCGTCTGTACTTCACCGCGAAGGATCTGCCGCGACTTCGCGGGCTCCGAACGCAGGGCGTGCACGCGCGGATCTGGAAGCACCTGGCCGAATCCGCCGACGGGTGTCTGGCCAAAACGCCCCGAACCAAGTGGATCGCGCCGGTCTCGCCCGATCCGATCTACCTGAATCTCTACGACCGGTTCTACGCGATGATGCACGACATGGCGGTCATGGAGCATCTGGCCTTCGCGTACGCCTACAGCGGCGAGGGCCGCTATTTCGACGGCGCGCGGCGGTGGACGTTGGCGTGCTGCCGCATCTGGCGGCGCGAGGCCGAGGGTAAGGAAGACGCCAGCAAGGCCTACGCCGTGACGCGGATCCTCAAGGGCCTGGCCGTCGGCTACGACCTGCTCTACGACAGGCTACCCGAGGACGAGCGGCGGGAGATCCGCGACACGCTCGTGCAGGTCGGCCGCAAGTACTACGGCTACTTTCAGGACCCCGCCATCGCCGGAAAGGGACACAACAAGCATCACGGCAGCGTCGAGGCCGCGTCGTTTGGCGTGGTGGCCCTGGCGATCCTGGGCGAGGTGCCCGAAGCGCAGGACTGGCTCGACCTGATGATCCGGAAGCACACCGGCTATCTGCTGCCACACGGGCTGACCCCGAGCGGCACGCAGGAGCAGAGCTCGAACTTCTGGGCCTCGACGATGCAGTACCGTCTGTTCTTCATGGACGCGTTGCGTCGGGTGACCGGTCGAGACCTGTTCAAGGAGTACGCGAAGTTCATGACCGGTCGGATCGCCCTGGCCGCCGTGGCCGGGCCAAGACGGCCCGGACACAACCAGGACAACCAGTCGATCCTCTTCGGCCCGTCCTACGGACAGCTCGACTACTGGTCGCCCGTGCTGCTCTACCTTGCTCGCGAGTACCGCCGCCCGATCCATCAGCACCTGGCGTTGTGGGACGGGTCGCTCGGCGCGATCCAGAAGACGCGGTACGTCACGACCAACGGCGAGCAGCTCCTGTTCCATATGGGCGGATACGCCTACGCGTGGTTCGACCCGAGCGTGCCGGCCCGGATCGAACCCGACCTGCCGCTGTCGTTCGAGTTTCCCGAGGTGAACGAGGTCTACGCTCGGGCCGGGTACCAGGCGGGCGGCCTGGTCGCTGGGATGCGCCTGGGGTCTGTGATCGTTCACGCGGGCGGACGCCCCGTCTTCATCGACGCCTACGACGCCCACCACCCGGCCAAGCCGGTCGGGGACCCGGAGCTGACCGATGATGGCACGACGGCCGTCATCTGCTGCGTCGGTGCCGCCGGTTCGGGATTCACCAAGCAAGACATCGAGCTGAAGCGTCCCGCGTCGCTCACCCTCCGTCGCACGACGGAGCGTGAGGCACGCTGGTGGTGCCATGGGCAACCGACCCGAGTTGGGAATACCCTATCTTGGCCGGTCGGCACGCGGTTGCGGGTGACGAGGGGCCAGATACATTCGTTCGACCTCGACGGCCACCGCGACGAGAAGGTCGTCGGCATGGGCAAGC
>CAYOGX010000848.1:0-3035 GCA_964403235.1 uncultured Planctomycetales bacterium
CGCCGACAACATCGCCGGCTGCATCGAGCTGCTTAAGGAGATCGACTGGGACGGCGTGCTATCGATCGAGTGCGAGGCCGTGCCGGGCAAGGTCGAGCAGAGCCTCGAATGGCTTCGTGAGCAGATCGCGCGGTGACCTCGTCCGTCAGCGCGAGACAGCGGAGGACGATCGGTTGTCTTTCACGGCCGTCCTTGCCGTGATTGGTCGATCGGGTGGGGGATGTATAATCGGGGGGATGTCACGGCGGTTTGCGTTTGGCAAGTCGAAGCGGCTGTATCGGCAGCGGGATTTCCGACGCGTGTTCGAAGGGCGGGTGCGCGCAGCCGACGGGTACCTGACCGTGTTCGTTTGTCCGAACGGGTTGGACCATCCCCGCTTGGGAATCCCCGTGGGCCGAAAGTTCGGCAACGCCATCCGCAGAAACCGGGTCAAGCGGCTGATCCGCGAGGCGTTCCGAATCGAGCAAGGGGCGCTGCCGTCCGGTTTCGACCTGGTGTGTTTCCCCCGACCGGGGCGCTTGGGGGAGGTGGGGCAATACCGCAAGTCGCTATGTCGGCTGGCCGACGGCGCCGTAAAGCGGTGGCGGGATCGAACCCCCGAACCGGCACGTGAGGGAGATTGAAGGCACACCGAGCGTTGCCCCAACGGGGCGATCCGCTGTAAAATCAGCAGGTGTGGAACGTTCCCGCCTGGCAGGAGGCGCCTGCGATGAAGACCCATGAGCTAGAACAGCAGGTCAGACGCGCCCGCCACCGGCTGTGGCTAAACCGGTGGCTGCGGCAAGTGGGTTGGACGATCACGTTGGGCGCGGTGGCCTTCATCGTGGTGGTGATGGTCGAGCGGCTGTGTCAATTCGGTATCGGGCTGGTCAACGTGGTGGGGGCGCTGGCGGTGTTGACGGCGCTGGGTTCGATCGTGTGGTTGGCGATTCGACACGAAGATCGGCTGGCGTCGGCCGAGGCGCTGGACGAGGCGGCGGGGCTGCGCGAGCGGGTCACGAGCGGGCTGTATTGTGCCGACAGCGACGAGCCGTTCGCCCGATCCTGCTACGCCGACGCGGTTCGCACGGCTCGGCGGATCACGGTGGGCCGGCATCTGTCCGTGCGATACCCGCGATCGTTCAACTGGGCCACGTGCACGGTCGTGGCGGCGTTGCTGGTGCTGTGGCTGATGCCGAGGTACGACCTGCTCGGGCTGTTGGCAAAACAGCAGGAACAAGAGAAGCAGCGGCAGGCGATCAAGACGACCCAGGCGGCCGTTCAACAAACCGTCCAACAGGTCAAGCAACTGGCCGAGCAGAGCAAGGCCCTGAAGGAGACCGGGGGTTTCGAGGACCTGGCCGAGCTCGCCGCGGCCGAGCCGTTCGATGCGGACCAGTTGAAGCGTGACGCGATCAAGACGCTGAACCGGATGTCGGAGAAGCTACAGCAACAGCGAGACTCGGCCGAGGGTGACCAGCTCGACGAGATCAAGAAGATGTTGCAGCGGTTGACCGATCCGCGGCAGGCGGAGACGCCGGTGGACAAGCTGCGTCAGGGCCTAGCCCGGGGCGATTTCAAGGCGGCCAAAAAGGCGCTCGACCAGATGCAGGAGCAACTGGCTAAGGCGAAGAAGGCGGGCAACGAGGCCCAGGTGGCCGCGATGCAGCAGCAGCTCGCCAAGTTGGCGAGCCAGTTGGAAAAGGCGGCAAGCCAGAAGCGGTTGAAGGACGAAATGAAGCGGGCGGGGCTGAGCGAGAAGGACGTCCAGAAGCTGCTCGAGAACCTCTCGAAGCGGGACGCGGCGTCGATCAAGAAGGCGCTGGAGAAGAAGGGCCTGAGCAAGGAGCAGGTCCAGAAGCTGATGAAGCAGATCGCCAAGACGAAGGGCGCGTGCGCGAAGTGCAAGGGTCTGGGTCGGAGTCTGAGGGCGGCCGCGCAGGGCATGAAGGGCTCGGGGGATATGGAGTCGGGCCAGGCCGCGTCAGGGCTGAGCCAGGCCGCCGAGCAGCTCAGCGCCCTGGAGATGCTGGAACAGGAGATGAACGACCTGCAGGCGACGCTGGCGGAGTTGGAGAGCGCCAAAGAGGGGTTGGGCGGCGGTCCGGACGACTATGGGAGTCTCCAAGGCAAGTTCGGAAGGGGGATGGGCCCGAAGCCGGGCCGAGGTCGGGGCGGACGCGCACCTCGGAAGGAGACGAAATTCCGGGGCAAGGCCGAACGTTTGCGTGGCCAGCAGTCTCCGGGTGCGATGATCGGCCAGACATTCGTGGACGGCCAGCAGCTACGGGGCGAGGCGTATGAGAAGGCGGTCGAGGCCGCCACGGCTGCCGCCCGGGACGCGACCGAGGCCGTCGACCGCGACCGCGTGCCCCGGGTGTACCACAAGGCGGTCAAGCAGTACTTTGGTAAGATTCAAGAAGGGCTGACCAAGCCCAAACCCGCGACGGGTCCGTAAGCCGACGGATCGAGGAGACAACGTGTACGTCAACCGTGCGGTCGAATGCGGGCCCGCGCTTGCGCCCGTTGGCCGTGGGCGTTGGGTGCGCGCTCGTCGCGCCGGACCTCGTGACCCTTCCATGGCGATCCCCCAGCAGAGGTCGAAAATGAGATGCATCAGTTGCGCGTGCGGCGTGGTGGTGTTCGCGCTGAGTTTGTGTCTCGGCGTGGGTTGTGATCGGGACAGGCCCGTCGTGTATTGCAGCGCCGATGAGGAGTTCGCCCGGCAGGTGTTCGCCGAGCTGGAACGCACAACGGGCGTCAAGGCGGAGGTCTTATTCGACACCGAGGCGGGCAAGACGACGGGATTGGTCCGCAAGATCGAGGCCGAGCGAGACCGGCCGCGGGCCGACGTGTTCTGGTCGAGCGAGGTGTTCAATACGATCCGGCTGGCCGAGCAGGGGCTGCTGGAACCGTACCGGCCGGGGACGGCGGACGACGTCGAGGCCCGTTTCCGATCGCCCGATGACCGTTGGACGGGGTTCGGGCTGCGAGGTCGGGTCATCGGGTTCAACACGAGCAAGCTGTCGCGCGAGCAGGTTCCGAAACGGTGGATC
>CAYOGX010000849.1:0-3029 GCA_964403235.1 uncultured Planctomycetales bacterium
CATTGGTTCTCGTTCGCCCCCCACATCATCCATTCCTCGGTCGTCCCCGAGGCCAGGTGGTAGCCGATGACGCGGTCGGCGTAGGGCGATCGTTCAATGTATTGGATGTACCGTCGGATGGCCTCGGCCGTATCGGCCCGCCAGGGCTGCGACGCCCAGGACGGGGCCCGCTTCTTGCCGTCCCGCGCGAACGGTCGCGGCCGGCCGTCGCCCGGATCGTAGGTCACCAGGTCGTCCGGGTGCTCCTTGTCCCACCAGGCCGGGCTGAACAGATAGATCCGTGGGAAGAAATAGCCGTCGGGCACCAGGTCGAGCGCCGTGCGCGCTCGTTTATCAAGATTGCTGTAGTCGTAGGTATCCGGCCCGACCCACGTCAGCGGCGACAGGCCGTATTCAGACGCCGTCGGCGTCGAGCTGAACGAGAACAACCGCACGCCCGCCTGGCCGAATTGCGCGAAATACCGCGAGTTCGGATGGTAGGTCATATAGACCATGGACGAATCGGGCCGGCCGTTGATGAACAGCGTCGGGATGCCATCGGACGGCCGGACCTCGGCCACGGTGGCGTCGGCGTCGGCCTGACGCTGCTCGATCGTGATCGGGACCTTCATCGGCTCCGTGGTGCCCTGGTCGATGACGGGCATGTCTCCCAGGCTGGGTTTGACGTGGTAGGCCCCACCGTCCAGGAATGGCGGCAGCGCCATCGCCACCGGCTGGCCGCTCTCGAGCTTGCCGAGTTTTCGTCGCAGGACCTGTCGGTCGTCACGGGCCAGATCGATCCACCACGGCGCCGCCAGCGGCGGGCCGAAAAAATGCGCGGTCATGGGGATCGACTCGCCCGCGCGGACCGTGTCCGGCACCACAATCCGCAGCCCGGGCACGACGACGACGTCGCGAACGACGCCCACCCGTTCGATCCACAGCTCGTACGGTTGACCCGGCACGACGTCGAAGGCGATGACGGCCAGACGCCGGGCCGGCAGATCGAGGCGGCCATCGGCGTCCTTGCTCCAGCCGGCGATCCGAAACGCCTGCCGCGCCCACGCCACGTCACGCCACGCGTCGCCGCTCAGGGCCACGGGTTCCACCGTCCACTCCGCCCCGTTCGCGTCGGTCAGCTTGACCGCAAACCGCAGATCCGGCCCGGTGTTCTTGACTCGCAACCGGATCTCGCGGAATCCGAAACCGATCGGTTTGCGGAGGAACGCATCCCCGTAAGTCATCGACCGCGTCTCGAAGCGCCAACGCAGCGCCTCGGTCCCCTCGGCGTCCCGCTGCTGCTCGAGGTGGTAGGTGGCAAACTCGTGGTCGAGACGTTTTTCGTCGCGGTCGCTGGTCCAGCTCGCCACCGGGTCGGCCTGGTACAGCGGCTCGACCCGTTGCAGCGGCGTCAGCTTGACCGGCTCGCCGCAACCCGCCGCGACGGTTAGCGCGATAGCCACTACCAGACGGAACCGCACCGAATCGCTCCTTCGCGTGTCGTTGGACATGCTGCTGTAGTATACACCGCCGGCGGACCGACCACAGGCACGTGCCTCAACGGTCGGCGCCGTCCGCTTCCACAATGTAGACGCGCGTCTGGCTGGACCGAAGCACCAATCGAAAGCGGGGATCGGCGTCGGCCCAGTCTCCTTCGACGGGCTGCCGGCCCCCGAACGGCGTGATCAGCAGGAACCGCACCCGTGCTCGAGCGATCCCGTCGAGCCAGTGACGCCGGTCGGGACGACTACGGTAGCACTTGACCGTTCGCTCGACGATCTGGTGACGCGTCAGCGGTTCCTCGATTCGCGGCAGGTCGGTCAATTCGTCGATCCCTGGTTGGACCGGCACATAGACGACACGTCGGCTGAGATCGAACCCCATCAGCGGATACGTCATCGGCGTTGCGGCACAGGCGATCACGTCGTGTCGGCCTGCATTCCGGTCCAACCAAACCCACGCGGGTCCCAGCCCGTTTCGCTTGTACACGCCCGCCCACAGGTCGTGGTAGCTCACCCGGCAGCGATCCACATAGGCGCCCCAATAGACGTAAACGGTGCCGACCGTCACCAGGCCAACCACCACCGACGCCATCGCCCACCCGTGCCGCTGGGCCGCGCACCAACGGCGCCAAGCAAATCGGCCGAACAGCATCGCCGTCGTCAGCACCGTTGCCACGATAACGACCCCGGGCAGCAGCGGTGCCGGCACGGCTGTGACCGCCGCCGCACATAGAAGCGCAGCGGCCGGCACCCGACGCAGCCAGGGCGATCCGGGGAGACGCCCGATGGCCAACCCCGCAGCCACAAACAGCAACGCGATCGCGGGGAACAGATAGCGGACTTCGCGGTCAGGCGAAACGAAGTAGAACACCGTCAGCAGTAGCGGCGGGCCGACCAGCCCCGCCAACACCGTCGGATGCCGCCACCGGCCTCGACAGAGCACCCATGCCGCCGCCCAGCCGACCGCTACCCCCGGCAGCAGCCACCATCGCATGCTGTACCGGCTCGTGCCCAGCAACACGTTCATCAACGAGCCGAGCGTCTGATCCTCCGGTGCGACCCGGGTGGCGAACACGCCCGATAACAACGTCCAGGATCCGCAATGCACCTCGATCGGGAACACCGGATTGCCCGTCAGGATGGTGTTGCGGAGATACCACGGCCCGGCCAGGACGAGCACGGGAACCAGCGCCCAGGCCAGTCGTCGTCGGACCGCCCGGTCGCCAAGGACCGGCAGAAGCAGCAACCCGATCGCCGGGAGCGCCAGAACGGCCGTGTACTTCGTCGACATCAACAGCCCGACCGCCAGACCGAATCGGATCGATCCGGACGTGGTCGCCATGCCCCTGCGATCGAGCGCGACAACCGCGGCCAGGAAATAGCCCGTCAGGATGACGTCGTCCTTGGTCTGGACGGCCTCGGCAAGGAACGAACGCGACAGACAGCACGCCGCCGCCGTCGCTGCCGCTACGAAATGGCTGATCTCCACGCGCCGAAGCAGTCGGCAGATGCACAGCCCGCACAGCAGCAACAGCGGCACCTGACTGA
>CAYOGX010000850.1:0-3026 GCA_964403235.1 uncultured Planctomycetales bacterium
CTTGTGCTCCGCATCTCCGGGCCGAGGATCACGTCGACGCCGTGGAACTTGCTGAACGGAAACACCGGCGCCTTGACGCTGGTGTGGCTCGGCTGCGGCGCGTCCTCCAGGCCGAGCTCGCCGAGTAGATCGTCGACCGTTCGGCCCAGCATGACCTTGGTGGCCAGCTTGGCCCACGGCACCCCCGTCGCCTTGCTGACGAACGGCACGGTCCGCGACGCCCGCGGGTTGACCTCGAGCACGTAGATCTGCCCGTCCTTGACGGCGTACTGCACGTTCATCAGCCCGCGGACGCCCAGCCGCATCGCCAGCCGCGCCGTCTGATCCTTGATCTGATCCACGATGGCGGGCGACAACTCATAGGGCGGCAGGGCGCACGCACTGTCGCCCGAATGCACGCCGGCCTCCTCGATGTGCTCCATCACGCCCGCGACCACGCACCGCCGCCCGTCGGCGATGCAGTCCACGTCCACCTCCGTGGCGTTCAGCAGGAACTTGTCGACCAGGATCGGATGCGCCTTGCCCCCGTCGCTGGTGCGGTCGGTCGCGTGGATCGCGTGCCGCATGTAGCGCTCGAGGTCCTCGGGCGTGTTGCAGATCTCCATCGCGCGCCCGCCCAGGACGTACGACGGTCGGACCAACACGGGATAACCGATCTGATCAGCCACGTTTCTCGCGCCGGCCAGGTCGTACGCGATGCCGTTGGGTGGCTGCTGCAAGCTGAGTTCGGCCAGGATCTTGGCGAACTCCTGCCGGTCTTCGGCCAGGTGGATCGACTCGGGCGGGGTGCCGATGATGGGCACGCCCGCGTCCTTGAGGCCCTGGGCCAGGTTCAACGGCGTCTGGCCGCCGAACTGCACGATCACGCCCTTGAGCAGCCCGGAATCGGCCGACGCGTCTTGGCCCTTGCCGTTGCCGCCGGCCTCGATGCCGCGGTCCGAATCATCCGTCAGCGGGCGGCCGTTCAGCCGCTCGCAGATGTTCAACACGTCCTCGTGCGTCAGCGGCTCGAAGAACAGCAGGTCGCTCGTGTCGTAATCGGTGCTGACCGTCTCGGGATTCGAGTTGATCATGACGGTCTCGTGGCCTTCTTCTCTGGCCCCCATGACCGCGTGGACGCAACAGTAATCGAACTCGATGCCCTGGCCGATGCGATTCGGACCCCCGCCCAGGATGATGATCTTCGGCCGATCGGTGACCCGGATCTCGTCGTCGACGACCTCGACCGGGCCGGGTGATTCGCCGACGGGATGCTCCTTGGCGTCGACGGACACCTGAACGGTGGGCGTCTCGTACGTCGAATAGTAGTAGGGCGTGTAGGCCTCGAACTCGGCCGCGCACGTGTCCACCAGCTTGTAGACCGGCTCGATGCCCAGCGCCTTGCGGACCCGCCGGATCTCGTCCGGCTCCAGTCCCCATGCGGTGCCCAACTGGACGTCGCTGTAGCCCAACTGCTTGGCCTGGCGGAGCAGCTCGACCTGGGCCTCCGTCGGATCGGACCCCAACCCGATCCGCGGCGCCGCGTCGATCAGCTCCCGCTCGAATTCGACCAGCTCCTTGGTGTTGGCTAGGAACCACGGATCGATCTTGCTCAGCTCGAAGACCTGTTCCACCGACCAGCCGAGTTTGAACGCGTAGCGGGCGTAGTAGATCCGCCCCTGGCTGGGCACGCTGAGCTTGTTGCGGAGCACCGACTCGGGGATGGGCCAGACCTCGGCGGCGGCTTCGATGATGTCGGCCGGTGCCTCCGCCGCCCGCGAGCCACCGATCCGCGGGGCGTCGTCGCCGGTGGTGTCGGCCACGGCGGCCGGCACGGCCTGTCGCTCGGCCCGCAGCCACTTGTCGATCGTGTCCAGCCCCAGACCGAACCGCTTGATCTCCATCGACCGGATGCCCTTCTGCAACGACTCCTTGAACGTCCGGCCGATCGACATCGCCTCCCCGACCGACTTCATCTGCGTCGTCAGCGTCTCGTCCGCCTCGGGGAACTTCTCGAACGCCCACCGCGGGATCTTCACCACGCAGTAGTCGATCGTCGGCTCGAAACTGGCGGGCGTCTTCTTGGTGATGTCGTTGGGCAGCTCGTCCAGCGTGTAGCCGATGGCCAACTTCGCCGCCATCTTGGCGATCGGAAATCCCGTCGCCTTGCTCGCCAAGGCCGAGCTCCGCGACACCCGCGGGTTCATCTCGATCACCACCATCCTGCCCGTCTCGGGATGCACGGCGAACTGAATGTTGCTGCCGCCGGTCTCCACGCCGATCTCGCGCATGATCGCGATCGACGCGTCGCGCATCCGCTGGTATTCCTTGTCCGTCAGCGTCTGGGCGGGCGCGACGGTGATCGAGTCGCCCGTGTGCACGCCCATCGGGTCGAAGTTCTCGATCGAGCAGATGATCACGACGTTGTCCTTCTTGTCGCGCATCACCTCCAGCTCGTACTCCTTCCAACCCACCAGGCCCTCTTCGATCAGGATCTCGTCGATGGGCGACGTCTCGAGCCCGCGCTTGGCGAGTGTCTCGAATTCCTCGAGTGTGTTGGCGAACCCGCCCCCCGTGCCGCCCAACGTGTATCCCGGTCGGATGCACAACGGCAGACCGACCGCGTCCATCACCGCCCGCGCGTCCGACCAGCTATGGGCGATGCCGCTCCGCGGCACGTCCAGGCCGATCCGTTCCATGGCCGACTTGAACTCGATGCGGTCCTCGGCCTTGTGGATTACGTCGCGGTCCGCGCCAATCATCTCCACGTTGTAGCGGTCGAGGATGCCCAGATCAGCGGCCTGAACGGCGCAGTTCAGGCCGGTCTGACCGCCCAGCGTCGGCAGCAACGCGTCGACGGGCCGACCCATCTCCGCCTCGCGGGCCAGGATCTTGTCGATGGTCTCGGGGAAAACGGGCTCGATGTACGTCCGATCCGCAAAATCCGGATCGGTCATGATCGTGGCCGGGTTCGAGTTGATCAGAACGACGCTGATGCCCTCCTCGCGGAGGGCCTTACACGCCTGCGTGCCCGAATAATCAAATTC
>CAYOGX010000851.1:0-3025 GCA_964403235.1 uncultured Planctomycetales bacterium
GGCGTCGAGGTCCGACCCCTCGAAGCCCCACCAGAGCGGACCGCGATGGTCGGCCTCGGCCCGCACCCCGTCGGTCAACGTCGCGTCGCCACTGCCGGGGTAGCGCTGGTCGTAGGGCGTGGCCAGCTTGACCGGCTTGCCGACGGCCGCGTGGTCGATCGGCCGAAGCGGCTCGGGCACGGCGTCGTCGGGGATCATCATCGGGCGGAGCTTGGCCATGTGTCTGTTGATCTTGCTGTCCGCCGTCAGCTCCCACAGCGACGTCTGGGTCTGTCGCATGCCAAGCACCGCGACGATCCAGCCCTGGGTCCAGCCGGACTCGATCGACCAGACGCCCCAGCCGGCGTCGGCGTTGCTGGCCCAGTACTCCCAACGCCTGAACTCGAACGCGCGGAACCAGGCCCCGTCGAGCTCCGGATGTGTGTCGGAGCGGACCTGGATGCGGCAGAGGAACTTGGTCAGCTTCTCGGCCGCGTCGATGAAGAGACGCTCGCCGGTGGCGGCCGCAGCCTCGTGCAACGCGATGAACGCGAAGTTGGTCGTGTAGAGCAAGTCGCAGACCGGGTCGCCGTCGGCCTGCATGAGCGTGGCCTCGTGCTTGCCGTAGTCTTCGTTAGACCTCGGCGGGCCGTACGAGCCCATCCCCGGGCCGCCCAGCTCTTCGCGCAGCGCACCGCAGGCGTCCTGCCGGGCGATGAGCTCTTTGGCCATGTGTCGCAGCCACGCGCGGTGCTCGGGCGTGTCCTCGACCCGTACCAGCCACGCCAATGGCAGGAGCATCCTCGCGCGTTCCTGCTGGATGCCGTTCGTCCATCGCCATTGGTCGGGGTAGGCCTTCATCGTCATGCGGATGGCGGTCTTGGCCCGTTCGAGGAACAGCTCGTAGCCGGTGTGTCGGTAGGCCCACAGATAGCACGCCCACAGATAGGCCTCGTAGTGGGGCGCGTAGAAGATCGTGCGGCCCGCGAAGTAGTGTCGCCAGCCGTGCTTCTGGAGCGACGGCTCGTCGAGTCGGCCGCTGCGAAACCCGTATCGCCCGCACGTCCGCAGATTGGCCAGCAGGCAGCGCAGCAGGCCCTCGTCCCACCGATCGGACTTGAGCACCGCGGCCGTTGCCATCGTGCCCAGCATGGACCTGGCGTTGTCGTCGCCGTAGTAGATCCCGTCGGCGGGGGGATTGGCCGACCAGCTCAGCAGACCAAACGTCGGGCTCTTCGGATCGCCTCGCGGGCCCTTGGCGAAGACGGAGTTGAGGTAGATGAAGTCGTTCAGGTTCGCGGCGATTTTCTTGTAGCCGGCGTTGTTGAGGACCGCGCCGGCGACGGCGAAGCCCATGGCCGACTCGCCCGTGCAATCATTGCGAAGCGCCCAGCGGAGCGGCTGGGTGCCGTCAACGTAAATGCTCGAGCTGTGGCCCTCGAGGATCCCCGCGGTCCCGTCGCCGGCGGGCCAGTCCTTCGGCGACGCCGGGCCCACGCCGTCGGGGTAGTCCTTGCGTCGTTGCTCGCGCTTGTCCTTCCACGACGGATGCACGAGGAGCCTGGCGTTGACGAACCACGCGACCCCGCGCTTCAGGGCCTGTCGCTCGACGTCCGCCGGCAGCGGATCGTCTGAACCGTGGGAGGGCCGCACGGTCGGCGTCCACCTCAGCTCGGGCAAGGTCTGGCCCGGGCACAGCCATTTCAGAATCGTCCGCCAAATGGCCCGCCACGCCGCCGTCGGCGCGTACCGGGCGGTGACGAACTGGCTCAGTTTGGTCGTAGCCACCAGAACCTCGCCTCGCGGGTGCTCGAACAAGATCGGAAACGCCTCCTTCGGCAGGCCGAAGACGGCCGTGTCGAAGCCCGCGACCCGCGCGACGACGATGTGCGGGTTGTCCGCCTTGACGGGCACGAAGTGGCAATCGTGGATGGCCAGGATCCGCAGCTTCTTCAGCGTCTCGCCGAAAATGTCCGACGCCACCACCGCCCGCTCCCAATGCGTGCCGCGGGGCTTGCCGACCTGGTGGCCGGGCAGGGACGATGGATACTCCACGTACAACCGCAGCTTCTTGCCCGAGGCGGCGTCGAACAGGCCCGCGTCCAGCTCGGTGGTCTTGTCCGGATAGCCGTCGGCGAGGATCAGCACGCCGGCGCCGCGCCGCGCCTGTCGGACCGCTTCGGTCGCGGACTCGCAGCGCGGGACCGTCAGATCATTGGCCGCCAGTACCCGGTACAGATCGTTGTCAGCGCGACAGGCGAGCACGAGATTAGGCATGGTCTGGGCAGCCTCCGACGGCGCAGCCGTCAATACCAGGGACGCGGTCAACAGGACCGCACCACACGACGGGATGGGCCGATTCATCACCGCACCTCCACTACCGTCCGCCAACCGAGCTTGCCCGCACACCGGCGCATCCTTGGCCATTCCCTGAACACGCCATGACGCCGCGATGCTCGAAGGCTCGTACCGCATCACATAAGCTTGTCAATGGGTAGCGGCAAGTCACGCCGGACGCAAGAGGACAGCGTGACCCCGACGGCCGGTGCTTCGGAGGCGTCGCGCGCCGAAGAAACCTCTGCGCGAAAGCCACCACGTTGACGACTCGTCACTCGAACTTGAAGCTGAACCCTTCATGCACGTCGGTGAAGGTCCGACCGATGATCGGGCTGCCCGCGGCCACGTAGACCACGTCGTCGATGACGGCCGCCTGGATGCTGTGTCGCGGCGTCGTCATGGGCGAGAGCGTCCGCCACGTATCGGTGGCGGGATCGTACGCTTCATTCTCGGCGAAGACGCCGTTGGGGTTCTGCGCGCCCTCGCCGCCTATGATGAGGATCTCGCCGCCCAACACCGCTGCGGCGAAACCGGCGCGGGCGGTCGGAAGCGGGGCCTTCGTCTCCCACGTCCGCGTGGCCGGATCGAAGGCCTCGTGCACGCCCGTGATCGAAAGGAGATCCACCTGTCGCCCGCCGATCATGTGGATCTTGCCGCCGACGGTCGCGGCCACACAGTGGTCCCGCGCGGTGGGCATCGGACAGATCGG
>CAYOGX010000852.1:0-3019 GCA_964403235.1 uncultured Planctomycetales bacterium
CGCGCGCGCGCAGCACCTGTTCGACTGCGTCGCCCAAACGATGACCGACGCCGCCACGCGACTCTACGAACGCCAGCGCAACACCGGCGTCGACGTCCGGCACTTCACCATAAGTAACTGCCTGGTCAACATGGTCAGCCCCGAGACGTACGCCGAGATGCTGCTCCCGTTCGATCGGCGCTTCGCCGAGACCTTTGGGGTCCTCGGCGTGCACAACTGTGCATGGAACGCCGACCCCTACGTCCCGCACTACGCCCGCCTGCCCGACGTCGGCTACATCGACATGGGGTTGGACTCGGATCTGGCTGCGGCGAGAAGCGCCTTCCCGCGCGCCCGCCGCGCGGTCATGGTTACACCGATGGACCTGACCCACAAGGACCTGGCCGAACTCGGGCGGGACCTCGAGCGATGCGCGCGGGACTACGGTCCCTGCGACGTCGTCTTCGCCGACATCGACACCGACACCCCGGACGATCGCGTGCTCAGCGTCGTTGAGGCCTGCGCGGAGATCTCCCGTCAGTTCGACTGATCGGTTCGGTTGCAGCGCTCTTACAGACCCGATTGTCTGCCTGCCAATGGCAGGCGTCGGGCCCATCCGTGGTTTGTCGGGGGGACCTTTGCGTTATGGGACCCGCGTGCGTACAATAGAGATGTAGCCGATGCCTTTCGCATCCACGGGACTACGGGGGACGGTCCAGAACGCGAACACGGCTTCCTTTTTCGGCTGGCAAGCTTGAATCGGCCGGGTGGCGTGAATAGACTCTCCAAACCGCCGACGAGTCAAGTGGGGGAAAGACAGATGACGACTGGCGCGCGACCGACCACGATCGTCACTGTTCTAGGTGCGATAATAGCCGGTCTTGCCGGCCTGGGGTGCGGGGCGACCGAAGGCGTCCCCGTCCTGGACACACCCGTAGCCGGCTACGTCAGTCCCGCCTCGGGCGCCTGCCAGACTCCCCAGAACGACGAGGAGATGGTCGGCGAGATCGTCCGTCTAGTCAACGAAGTGCGGACCGGCGAAGGCCTGGATCCCGTTACGGTCGATCCGCTGCTGGCGACCATGGCCGGCGACTACGCCTGCACGATGATCCACGACGAGTACTTCGGCCACTATCACCCGGACACCGGCGAGGGTCCGGGCCAGCGCGCAACCGACGTCGGCTACAGCTACCGGGCCGTGGGCGAGAACCTCGCCGCCGGCCAGAAGACCCCCGACGAGGTCATGAGGGACTGGATGAACTCGACGGAGGGCCACCGGGAGAACATCCTCAACCCCATGTGGGTGCACATCGGCGTAGGCATCCGGACCGGTGGTCCCTATGGCGTCTACTGGGTCCAGGAGTTCGGCGCGCCCTGGCGGTCTATCCTTCCTTAGAACACCGCAGACGTTTTGCTGCCGTGACCGCTTGGGATGACGTTATGCGCACGGGAAGACACGCTGCCAGTGTTCGTGTGGCATGCCCCACGCTTGCGGGGGCATGCTTGTTGGCCCGCGCCTCCCAGACGGGATTCATCACCCCCGGCCGCGTCGTTTGCCCACCACGGCCAGGTAGATGACGAACTCGTCTCGCCCGTCCACACCGATCAGTTGATTCATCGCGTCGTCGTCGACCGCGCCGATCGCGCAGCAGCTCAGCCCCAGCGCCTCGCAGGCCAGGTACAGGTTCTGGCATGCGTGACCCGCGTCAAGGTAGATGTATCGGTAACCCCGCTGCTGGTATTTCCATCGGGCGCGATCGATGACGGCCGTCCACACGAACGTGGCCCCGCACAGCGCCACCATCTGTTGTTGCAGACATGCGGCCGCCGCACGATCGGCCAGGCGCGAATCCTCGCGTATGGCCACAAGGCGGTGCTCGACGGGTTGATAGCGGTACAGTCCGGGCTCGAGCGTGTCGACCCGATTCACGATCACGTACGTTTCCAACGGATGCCGCGCACCGGCCGACGGCACCGTCCGCATCGTGTGGCCCTCGACGACCCGCAGCACGCCCTGGGTGGCCCACAGCAGCGTGGCCAGCTCGTCCAACCCGAGCGGCGTTCGGGCGAAGTTGCGCCGCGAGCGACGCGATTCGACCAGCCGCCAAAACGGTTCGGCCCGTTCACCGCCGCCGGCGGTCCGCGGTAGGTCGAGCACGGCGGCGTCGGACCGTGCGGCCTTTTGGACCGGCGGGACGGGACGGCCCAGCATCATGTCGCTGGGTGTCGTGACGTACGGGTACTTGGTGTGCTCCTGAAACTGCTCGCCGATGTTGTCCGGGTTGGCGTCGATGCGAGACATGGTCGGCTCCGTGGATCGGGACGCGTGTCGAACCTGCCCACCAGTACAGCGCAAGACTGCCGAGCTGACAAGGGCGGGATGATCGTTTTGCACGGCGGCGATGCAGACCATTGCGACTGACAAACAGGGAATTGACAGTGTCGCAACCGGCTCATAGAATTTTGGCAGGAGCAGGCGAGGAGTGCAGCCGCTTGTGGCCTCATGTCTGCGGGGCGTAGGATGAATGTTATCGACCACTAACCGGGCGGGTTAGTATCACTGCCGCGCCCCACACGCGTGTGGTGTAAGGACAGCGACGTGGCTACCCTAAGCGTTCTTCAGGGCCCGGACAGGGGACGGGTCTTCCGGACCGGCCAGGGGCCGGCCCTGATCGGCCGGTCCAGCAACGTCATCCCCCTGACCGACCGCACGGTCTCCCGCCGGCACGCCGAGCTCCAGCCTGAAAACGGCCGGTGGCAGTTGGTCGACCTCAACAGCGTCAACGGCACGTTCCTCAACGGCCAACAGGTCACCGAACCGGTGTTGCTCAAGCACGGCGATCAGATCCGCCTGGGCAGCACGCTGCTGGTCTACGGCGGCGAAGAGACCACCGGCGAGCCGGACGTCGCGTTTTTCCAGCGCGACGGCGTGGACATGGACATCTCGCAGCTCGACGCCTCGATTCTCAGCCGCGCGCCCAGCAGCGAGGACAGCGTCATCATCGCCGACCCGCACACGGCCGGAGCGGCCCGGGCGTGG
>CAYOGX010000853.1:0-3018 GCA_964403235.1 uncultured Planctomycetales bacterium
CATGGCGGGGTTCGTCGCGTCGCATTGAGACACGTTGCCAAGCTCACCTGCTTCGCGTAGAAGGTCACTCCTGAGAACCCATGTGCGTTTCCTAAACGGCGCGGTGTCGGGTCGAGGGCCCGACACGCTATCTGTTGGGCGTGGCTATGGTCGATCCGTCCAATTACCAGGGCATCGGGCAGTTCGGACGGGCATATCGGATCATGCTCGAGAACGATTCCCATGCGCCGGGGTCGGTCGATCGGGTCCTGGCTGAACGCATGATTCGGCTGTGCGCCGAGACTGCCGCCTACCTGTATGAGCAGTACACCTCGACAACGGTAGTGTATCAGCCGGGTTCGCGGCCCGAGCTGGAACAGCATCTCGAGCAAGCGGTAGCCGGGGCCGATTCGGACGAGGAACGAATCGCAGCGATCGCCCGGTTCTGTGCGGGCGTGGGCAGGGCGGCGCCGGCCGAGATGGACGCGACGCCCTTCGGCGGGTCCGAGGAACAGATCATCCGGCGCGGCTCGTATATGTGCACGGACCTAGCCAGGGTCGGATGCGCGCTCTGTCAGATCGCCGGATTGCCCGCGCGTGTGGTGATGCTGTTCGATACGGATCAGGCGTACAGCGGGCACGTCATCATCGAGGCCCATCGGTCCGGGGCCTGGGGTGCGGTCGACACGACGACCGATGTGGTCTATCGGCATCAGGACGGGAGGCCCGCGTCGACGTGGGAGTTGATGAACCGGCCCGACCTGATCGAGGCCCATGCCAGGGGTCCCTCGACGCCGTATGCGAGGGCGGGTCAGTTCAGGGCTGCGGCGATCTCAAACTACCCCGTCTGGCAGTGGCGCGAGTACGATTACACGGAGAGTCCGGTCAACGAGTACTACCGGTCGATCCTGGAGATGTCCGACCGGGGCTGGCCCGGGGAACTGCGGTGGCTTCACGGCGAGGATGCGGCTTGCGATAGCGAGCAGGCAGAGGGCTGATCCGTGGGCAAGAAGGTGGGCATTGGGATCGTCGGGTTCGGCAACTGGCCTCGGACGGCCTACGTGCCGGTACTGCGGGATCTGGACGGGGCCGAGGTCGTCGCGGTCGCGGCCCGGTCGGAACGGACGCTGTCGGCTGCACGCGAGACGTTTGGCGGGGATCTGAGCGTCTATCGGAACTATCGCGAGCTGCTGTCCGACCCTCGTGTCGACGCCGTCATCGTCGCGACGCCCAACGCGTTGCACGAGGAGGTCGCGACCGCGGCGCTTCGCGCGGGCAAGCACGTGTTCGTCGAACCGCCGTTCGGGGACTCGGCCGATCAGGCCTTTCGACTGCTCGACCAGGCCGACGAGATCCGCCAAACGGCACAGCCCCCGTTGGTCTTCCAGGGCGACCTCGAGCTGGGCTACATCCCTGCCCTGCACCGCGTGCGGGAGCTGATGAACGATGGGACGTTGGGCCGGCCGGTGTCGGTCTCGGTCAAGCTGTGGTGTGATTGGGGGTTCGGGGGGAAAAGTGCCTCGGACGAATCCGCCCGCATCGGGTTGTTCGTCTGGTTGGGGCCGTGGTACCTCCACGTGTTGGACGTGCTGATCGGGCACCTCCCGGAACGCGCCCAGGCCGATGGCGTTCGGGCGATGAACGGCGATCTGATCGATTGCGGTTGGGCCTCGCTCGCGTATGAGGACAGCGACGGCGACGAGCTGATCGGCCGGTTCGAGTTCAATCTCCTGGCCGTCGAGGGTCAGGACATCTTCGTGGAAGTCGTCGGCACGCGTGGCGAGTCACAGGCGGACCTGACCAGCGGCGAGGTTCGCTGGCGGACGGTCGACACGTCCGGTTGGCGAACGGATCGGATCGCGCCGGCCGAACCGATCGTGGCGTTCGCGGGGATGCGCGAATGTCTAGCAGGTTTCGTTCGGGCCGCCGCCGTCGGCGGGTCCGTGCTGGCCGACCTTGCCGCTTGCCGGCGGACCCACCAGGTTGCCTTCGCCGCCCAACGTGCCGCCGACGAGCGCGTCATTGTCGAGCTGTCTGGCGCCTAGGGTCGTCCTCGCCACATGCCCACGCGAGCGTGGGGATGGCACGCAGCATCATCCCTGCCGACTGTTCAGAGATTCTGGGGAGCAGCTCAGTCTGTTGCCGTTCGGACCAGGCATCCGACGCCGTGCGGTCCGACGCTGGTGGCGATGACGTCAAGCGCACCGTCGCGCCGCACCGTCGGTCGTCGGCCGTGCCATGCGTCGTGCCACGCCCAGCCGGGCCGATGCTCGACGCGGAGCAGTTCGCCGCGGGCCGTCCGATGCCGTGCGTTGTAGAGCGTCCAGACCTCTTTACGCTTCACGGGGAAATGATTGGCCCACACGCCAGCCGCCAGCGTCGCCACCAGCGGGCGAGGCGTGTCCGACGTGAACGCGTCGCGGTGACGACGTAGGATCGCGTAGCATCTCCGGATCGTGGTCAACGTCTCGGGCCTGAACCACTCATCGCCCGGACCCTCCAGCCACAGCCCCTCGCCGTTGAAGAACGTCCACCGCACCCCCGTCGCCCACGACGCCGTCGGCTTGTCACAGTACAGGATCTCGAACGTTTTGAAGTCGGGCACGGCGAACCGAAACAGATTTACTGGCACGCTTGTTCGACGCGCGTGGCACTGGTTCATCTCGTAGGTGAAGCTGCCGTCCTGATACTGGCTGGTCACGTCACAGGGCGATTCCTCGGTGTAGATGGCCACGCCCGGCTTGACGGCATCGACGGCCCGTCGAATCGCCCGCGTCGTCTCGAGTTCGGTCCGGACGGGGTAGCTGGGGACGGGATGTCCGTGCCGGTCGCTGTAACAGTCCTTGTCGGTCCCGGTGAACCCGTACTGGTCGATGTACATACCGTCGACGTCGAGCTCGCGGACCTTGGCGGCGTAGGTAGCGGCCTGGACCTTCCGCCAGGCCTCGCAGCCGGCGCAGACGTAGATCTCGGCGCTGTTCGGCCACCGCGCCCCTTTGCCGTCGGGCCTGCGAAGCTGCCATTCAGGACCGTGCTTTC